>NZ_JBJDXL010000216.1:0-4698 GCF_051866655.1 Intestinibacter sp. | reverse complement strand
AGAAAATATAGTCTAGCTTTTCTTCTAATAGCTGATTTACTACTTCCCTATTTCCATTTACTACAGTTATATATTCTTCTGGAAAAGTTTCAGATATCATTTCACATATTACCTCTGATGTATATTTAGAATCTCTTGAAACCTTCAAAATGGCACAGTTACCAGCAGCAATCGCTCCAATAAGTGGCTCTATACAAAGTAAAAAAGGGTAATTCCAAGGAGATATTATAAGCGCGACACCATAAGGCTCCTTAGTTATAAAGCTTTTAGCGTGAAATTGACTCAGCGGAGTCAAAACCCTCTCATCCCTTGACCATCTTTTTACTCGTTTTTTTATAAACGTTAAATCACTTAACGTAAGACCTACCTCTGCCATATAGGACTCAAATTCAGATTTATTTAAATCCTTTTTCAAAGCATCTTTTATTTTTATTTCGTATTTTCTTATTGCATGCTCCAATTTATCAAGCGCATCTATTCTAAAATTTATATCCTTAGTCCTTCCCGTCTTGAAAAACTCTTTTTGTTTTCTCACTATATCACTTATATCCATATTATCACCTATTTAAAATTTAATTATATTTTTTGCTTATCCTATAATAAAAATTATATCACAACAAATATAAATATAATCAAATCTCTGCAAATAAAAAAATCTTCTCAAGGAAGATTTTTTTTAATTCAATCTAGGTTGTCAAACTGTCAGCTGGCTGCAAGTCAACTTTTATATCTATAAATATATTTTCATATTCCATATCTTCAATAAATAAATCTAAAATATTATTCATCTCATCCTCATACTCCTCTTGACTGAGCTTGTATAAAAGCGCATCCTCAAATAAATCCATCAAATCAAAGTAGAAATTATTTAAAACATAAAAATACCCATCTTTTATATTTTTAAGCTTATCTACAGTGTCTAATTTTTTTACTATATCATTTACAATATCAATATTTTTGACTTTTATCTGTTTTATCGAATACACATATCTACCAACAATTGATAATATATCTATTGATAAATCATCTATAGTATAGTTTCCTTCTTTATTATACAAATAATTCCCATAATCTTTTATTTTATTTTCTATATCCTCGTCAATTTGGTTATAAGGACTTTTGTTTATATCTTGAATTATCAAGTAATTTCTTATGTATTCATTTTTTTCTAGCGCTTCATCTAAAATATGTAAATTATATGCATCGTATAGAGGATCATGGGCATCACCGCTAAACTCCATATTTGACAATTCCAAGAGATGAGTTAGAGATATGTAGTTCATGCACTTGATTCCGTATTCTAAATATTTTTCCTTGATATCTACAAAGAAGCTCTGGATATTATTTAGAAAACGAGGATGATTGTTCTTTTGCGCACTTATTCTATCTGTATTTTTAAAACAAGTCAAATCTAAGTTTCCAAAAGTATAAATTCCCTCAATCTCATCAAAATTACCTAGCCAATGTTTAAATGATCTCATCACACTTTCATAAGTAGGAGCATTTTCCAAGTCTTCTGTGGTAATATGTGTTAACTCTTCTATATGTGGGTAAACTGTTTTTGTTAAGATAGGTTTTATCAGAGATTTAAACTCCTCTATTTCTTTAGTCTTTGTATCGTATTTTATAGCTCCAATAGCTATTAAATCCGCCTTAAATCCCTCTCTCTTATTGTTTTTTGTGTTGTTCATATTCATCTCAAAGTCCATATATATTTTTTTCATACAATTCCCCCAATCATAAAACATATATTATATTTTACCACAAAACTCTAAGTGTAGTTATATAATTATAAAAATACCCTCCACATATAAAAGTGTTTGCTTTTTATGTAGAGGGTTTATTCCTTACTTATTAAAAATTTTACTCAAATCTATCTAAAAACGAATGTCTAACTCCATCCTGTTCCCATCCTAAAACAGAATCTAAGTAAACATTATTTGCAGCTTTGAATATTGATTTTTCAACCTCTTGGTATTGTTCTCCTAGATTTTTTATAAGCTCCTTGATTTCATATCTCTTATTTCCTGTCTTCTTAGCTGCGACCATACACGCGCAGTTAAGTGGCATAATTCCACTATTTTGAATAAATCTTATTATGCTTTCCTCTCTTATATAATATAGAGGTCTTATTATTTGCATTTTTTCAAAGTTAGTAGATTTTAGCTTAGGAAGCATTGTCTTGAAATTTCCAGCACATAGTAGATTAAGCATTGTAGTTTCTATTACATCATCAAAGTGGTGTCCTAGAGCTAATTTATTACATCCTAGCTCCTCTGCCTTGTTGTATAGAGCACCCCTTCTCATACGTGCACACATATAGCATGGGTAATCCTCTGCAATTTCACCTGCTACATCGAAAATATTAGTCTCGAATATTGTAAGCGGAATATTTAAATACTCACAATTATCTTCAAGTAGCTTTCTGATGTTTTTATGATATCCAGGATCCATCGCAAGATAGACTAAGTCAAATTTAACTTGTCCGTGCTTTTGCAATTCTTGAAACATCTTCGCCATAAGAAGGCTGTCCTTTCCTCCAGAAATCGCCACCGCGATTTTGTCGCCTTCTTCTACTAATTTATAATCCTTTATAGCCTTTATAAATTTAGACCATGTGTATTTTCTGTATTTTTTTATTATACTTTTTTCTATCTCTCTTAAAGGCTTTCTCTCTTCTGTAGGCATAATTATATTACACCCGTCACCTGCTAATTTTCCCATTTAATCACCTCATTAGTTTAAACATGAAATTAATTTTATCATACTTTACAATATACATTCAAGTATGTAAGCCATATATTTAAACGCCTTATGTAACATTTAAACCTCCTTTTAATATTATATATTAAGGTAGACATTTACTAAAGTTTCTATCATATCATCGAGGAGGTTTAACATAATGGAAAAAACTAGAGGTATTAAGAATAATTGCGGTGATCAGCTTGCAAGACCTTACATTAACGATCAAGTTTTGACAAAGATGTACAATCTATGCAAAGCCCTAGAATATGGTAGCTTATTCCCAGAATTATACCTATTTAATTCTGAAAATTACAACGCTTGCCTTTATAAATCACCTAAAAATAGACTGGGAGGTAGAAGATAATGAGATCATCAGCATGTAGATACGACCTAATAAAAGCAGTTATGGAGCTTGGATTTGCAGCCGTAGATATGAATTTATATCTAGACAACAATCCCGAAGACAAAACTGCTGTAAACACTTACAATTCTTTTGTCTCTCAATACGCACAGGCTAGATGTGCCTACGAAAAAAAATACGGTCCTTTAACAAATTTTGGATATGCTCCAAGTGTTTGTCCATGGAAGTGGGTTGAATCACCTTGGCCATGGGAAAAAGAATTTTATATGTAAGAGGGGGGATTTAGATATGTGGATTTACGAAAAAACATTGGAATATCCAGTAAATTTAAAATGCCGCGACCTTAGAATGGCAAAGCTTATAATGACTCAGCTAGGAGGACCTAATGGAGAACTGGGTGCAGCAATTAGATATTTACAACAGAGGTATACTATGCCTACTGGAAAAACTAAAGGATTACTGACTGACATCGGTACGGAGGAATTAGCACATGTAGAAATAATTTCATCTATGATTTATCAGCTTACAGATGGAGCAACTCTTGATGAATTAAAGGCAGTTGGCATGGACACTAATTACGCCCAATTTGGTTACGGAATTCAACCTTCAGATTCAAATGGCGTTCCATTTACAACATCATATATTAATGTCTTCAGCGACCCTATAACTGATTTACATGAAAATATGGCAGCTGAGCAAAAAGCTTTGGCGACATATTATCAATTAATAAATTTAACAGATGACCCTGATATAAAAGATGTCTTGAGCTTTTTAGGACAAAGGGAAATAACACATTATCAGAGATTTGGAGAGGCCTTGATGGAGGTATACGATTTTACTGAATCTAAAAAAATATTCTAAAATCTATTAAATCGACTATTTGGTTACAAAAAGTAACAAAACACTAGATGTAAAATTCCTATCTAGTGTTTATTTTTATGTACATTTTTACTACTATTGTATAGTTGTGCACTTGTATTTATCATCGAAAAGAAATTATTTCCTTTTTTTGTGTCAAAAACTATTTACAAATAGTTACAATTTTGTAATAATATATATAAAGAGAGAAACAACTTGTTACAATTTAGTTGTTTTTACTAGAACAAGGAGAGTGAATTTATGAATTTCGATTTTAAAAAGGCTCTTATAGGTACAGCGATAATTCTACCTGCTATGAGTCTATCAATTTCAAATGCAGATAGCATAGAAACTTTAATAATAAATGGATCAGTTAATTTTAGAGTTGCACCAAGCAAATACTCTACTAAAATAGATAAATTACAAAAAGGCGAAAAAGTTCAATATTTAGGACAATCAGGTAACTGGTATAAAGTAAAATACAATGGACAAACAGGTTACATATATAAAACATATGCATCAGCTTATTCTACTGTTGAAGATCAACAAACTCAAGAAAATACATCAGTAAAATATTACAAATATGTAAATACTACTTCTTTAAACTTCAGAGAAGGTCCAAGTACAAATTACAGTGTAATATCTAAATTATCAAAAAATGATAAAGTAGGCATAATATCTATAAATAATGGATGGGCTAAAATTAAATACAATGGTTCATACGGATATGTTGC
>NZ_JBJDXL010000215.1:0-4700 GCF_051866655.1 Intestinibacter sp. | reverse complement strand
AGACCTTCTTCAACATTTGTAGTGTTATCTTTTTCTAATGTAGCCATTAATCTTTCGTCTTCACCTAAAAGATCTATTATTTCAGCATTTGATCCTATTCCTAACGCTCTTAATAATACTGTTACTGGTTGTTTTCTTGTTCTATCTACTCTAACAGAAATAACATCATTAGAATCAGTTTCATATTCTAACCAAGCACCTCTATTAGGTATAACAGTAGAAGATATTAGTTTTTTACCAGCTTTATCTCTTTCTTGTGCATAATATACACCAGGCGATCTAACTAATTGACTTACGATAACTCTTTCCGCTCCATTTATTACGAAAGTCCCTCTATCTGTCATAAGCGGGAAGTCTCCCATAAATACTTCTTGTTCTTTTATTTCTCCAGTTTCTTTATTAATAAGTCTTACTTTTACTTTTAGAGGCGCACAATATGTAGCATCTCTTTCTTTACATTCTTCAATGTCATACTTAGGCTTATCATCTAGAGAGTAATCTACAAACTCTAATATTAAATTACCTGTATAATCCTCAATTGGAGAAATATCATTAAAAACTTCTTTTAAACCTTCTTCTAAAAACCACTTATAAGAATCTACTTGTATTTCTATAAGATTTGGTAAATCAGCTATTTCTTTTATCTTAGAAAAGCTCATTCTCTTTCTCTTACCTATCGTGACAGGATATGGCATTCACTTTTCACCTCTCAATAATTAAAAATAAAACCCTTGTCATACTAAACGCATCTAATAATTCTAGCACAACTTTGACTAAATTTCAATATTTAGGGCTATATAATTTAAAATTTATATATTATTTATTTATATACTATTTTTTAAATAAATCAGCGCCTATATATTAAAAGCCTACTCCATTTAGTATGTACATATTATTACGTATTAATTCCATTTTTTCGTAATTTTTTCATAAAGTTGAGAATAGAGAATACAATATCAAAAAAGATTTATATTCTCTATTCTCAACTTTATTTATTAATAATTAGTTATAACTCAAAAAAGGTGTCCTACCGAGACACCTTTTTCTTAAAAAAATTATTTAAGTTCTACTGATGCACCAGCAGCTTCTAATTTTTCTTTTATTTGTTCAGCTTCTTCTTTAGAAGCTCCTTCTTTAACAGCTTTAGGAGCGTTATCAACTACTTCTTTAGCGTCTTTTAATCCTAAACCAGTTATTTCTCTAACTATTTTTATAACTCCAACTTTTGAAGAACCAGCAGATGTTAATATTACATCAAATTCTGATTTTTCTTCTGCAGCAGCTCCACCTGCAGCAGCACCAGCAACCATTACTGGAGCAGAAGCAGATACACCGAATTTTTCTTCTGCAGCTTTTACTAATTCATTTAATTCTGTAACTTTCATTTGTTCTATAGCTTCTAATATTTGTTCTATTGTCATTTTTAGCACCTCCGAATTTTTTATTAATTTTTATTTTTTAATCTTATTTTCTAAATTTAACTGACAATTAAGCTTCTTGTCCTTCTTTTTCTTTTATTAAAGCATCTAATAAATATACAAAGTTTGACATTGGAGCCTTTAAGCTTCCAAGTAATTTTGCAAGAAGAACTTCTCTTGGTGGTATATTAGCGAACTCAACTATTTGAGCTTCGTTATAGAATGTACCTTCTACTACACCCATTTTTAATTTCATTTTTGGATGAGCTTCCATAAAGTCTTTTATAACTCTAGCTGGAGCTATTGGATCGTCGTAACCAAATGCTATAGCATTAGTTCCTACTAATAACTCATCGTTGAATTCTTCTATTCCAACTTCTTTAGCTGCTCTTCTAACTAAAGTGTTTTTGTAAACTTTATATTCAACACCAGCTTCTCTCATTTTCTTTCTTAATTCTGTAACTTCTTCTACTGTTAAACCTTTGTAGTCTACAACTATTGTAGAAGATGATTTTTGTAGTTTTTCAACTATTTCAGCAACAACTTGTGATTTCATTTGTATAGCTTCTCTCATCAGATGTGCACCTCCTTCACAAAAGTATATTTACCGTACATAATTAAAAAAGCTTTTATTTCTAACGTAATGCCAGACATAAAAGCTCTAGTTTCATTTATCTAAAACCTCGGCAGGAAATTAAGCTCTCGCACCTACTGTCTACGGCAAATTTATTCGTTTTTAACATCAACAAGAGATATTATAACATTATTTTTTATATATGTCAATAATATTATTCAGTTACTCTTGCAGGATTTATTTTTACTCCAGGTCCCATAGTTGAAGCAACTGTTACACTTCTTAAGTATTGTCCTTTAGCAGCAGATGGTTTTGCTTTTATTATAGCGTTCATTAAAACTGAGAAGTTTTCAGTTAATTTTTCTCCACCAAAAGATACTTTACCTATAGCAACGTGGATTATATTGTTTTTATCTAATCTATATTCAACTTTACCAGCTTTGATTTCTTGTACAGCTTTAGTAACATCAAATGTAACTGTTCCTGATTTTGGGTTTGGCATTAAACCTTTAGGTCCTAATACTCTACCTAATCTACCAACTACACCCATCATATCTGGAGTAGCAACTACTACATCAAAATCAAACCAGTTTTCTTTTTGTATTTTTTGTACTAATTCTTCAGCACCTACAAAATCTGCTCCTGCAGCTTCTGCTTCTTTAGCTTTATCACCTTTAGCGAAAACTAAAACTTTTTTAGTTTTACCAGTTCCGTGAGGTAATACTATTGCACCTCTAACTTGTTGATCAGCATGTCTTGAGTCAACACCTAATTTTATGTGAGCTTCAACTGTTTCATCGAATTTAGCTGTAGCTATTTCACTTACTAATGCTAAAGCGTCTTTAGCATCATATAATTTTGTTCTATCTATTTTTCCTAATGCTTCTGCATATTTTTTAGTTTTTTTAGCCATTATTTATAATTCCTCCTTGTGGTTATTGTCGGCTTTTGCCTCCCACTTCTAATGAAGTGTCTAATTAATAATTAGTCTTCTACTACGATACCCATACTTCTAGCAGTACCAGCTATCATGCTCATTGCAGCTTCTACTGATGCAGCGTTTAAGTCAGGCATTTTTAATTCAGCTATTTCTTTTATTTGAGCTGAAGTTAATGTTGCAACTTTCTTTTTGTTTGGTTCTCCTGAAGCTGAATCTAATCCAGCAGCTTTTTTAAGTAATACTGCAGCAGGTGGAGTTTTTGTTATAAATGTAAATGATCTATCTTGATATACAGTTATAACAACTGGTATTATCATTCCTGCTTGATCTGCAGTTTTAGCATTGAATTCTTTAGTGAATCCCATTATATTAACACCGTGTTGTCCTAATGCTGGACCAACTGGTGGAGCTGGAGTAGCCTTTCCTGCAGGTATTTGTAATTTTATTTGACCTATAACTTTTTTAGCCATATCGAGCGCACCTCCTCAAATTCCTTCTAAATTATATTCTTTCTATGCTCTTTAAATCTATTTCTAGTGATACTTCATTACCACTAGAAGCATTTATGCATACTTTTGCCATTTTATTTTTAACGTCGATTTCTTTTACAATTCCACTTTGTCCTTTGAATAAACCGTCACAAACGTTAACTGTTTCGCCAACTTCTATGTGTACACGATTTTCGCCTATTTTATCTAAATCTATTCCCATAAATTTAACTTCTTCTTCAGTAAGTGGAACTGGTTTAGAACCTGGTCCTACAAATCCTGTAACACCTTTTGTGTTTCTTACAATATACCATGATTCATCAGTTATTATCATCTTAATAAGAACATAACTTGGGTATATTTTTCTTTGTCTTACTTTTGTTTTTTCTTTGATGACTTCTTTTACTTTGCCATCTTCTTTTACTTTTTCTTTTACTTTTGTAGTTTCAATTACATCTTCAGTAGGGACGATAACACTTTTTATACAGTCTTCCATTCCCCTTGTTTTTACTGCTTTTTCTATGGTAGCTTTAACTTTATTTTCATGTCCTGAATAAGTATGAACTACATACCATTGTGGTTGTTGTATTTCCGACATTTACATTCTCCTTTTTTCTATTTTAATATTAATGCTAATGCACCTGATAAAAGTGTATCTAAAGCCCATACTAAAATAGTAAACGAAATAATTGTAGCTAAAACTATACCTGTGTTTTTTAATAACTCAGTTTTTGTTGACCAAGTTACTCTTTTTAATTCTGCTATAGTTTCCTTAATATAAGTAACTAAACTAAATCTTTGTTTTTTAGACTTATTAGTCTTAACTTCTTGAGTTTTCATAATATTACTCACATCCTTAAAATATAACTATTTTGTTTCTTTATGAGTAGTATGTTTTTTACAGAATTTGCAATATTTTTTAAGTTCTATTCTGTCTGGGTTATTTTTTTTGTTTTTTGTAGTGTTGTAGTTTCTTTGTTTGCATTCAGTACATGCTAAAGTAACTCTTACTCTCATTTGCTACACCTCCAACTTTTAATACAATAATATATATATTGTTATATAATATTTTGAAACAAATTATCAAAATACTATTACCTTCCTTTAACCATTACCTTGTATAAATTATCATAAATTTAAAGCTATGTCAATGTTTTTGTTTATTTACTTAAAAAAGAGGAGTATAAAAAACCCCTCTTCCTTATATATATATTGTAAACAAAATATTATTCTATTATAGTTGCTACAACACCAGATGCTACTGTTCTACCACCTTCTCT
>NZ_JBJDXL010000214.1:0-4720 GCF_051866655.1 Intestinibacter sp. | reverse complement strand
ATATGTCCTTGCTCAAATAAACAAGAATATAAAGTACTATTTAGAGAAGTAAGTGAAACAGAGCTAAAGACAGATGAATTAGAGCTAGACGCTGTTGCAAAGGCTTCTATATATAAAATGGAAAAGCTAGTAGTTATGTGTACTGAGTGTAAGAAAATCTATTTCGTAGCTATGTCTTCTGAAATAAGCTTTAAAGAACAATTTGTTACATTAGAAAGCGTTGAGTTATTTGATGATACACCATTTGAAGCTAGAACATTAATCAATAGAATATATTCAGAATATAAGGATGTGCTAGTAAATATAGCTACAGATGATTATGTTATAAAGGTGCTAGAACAATCTGAAGATGACGAAAAAATCGACACTAGATATGTTTACTTAAATAGAGAAGATAGTTTATTATACGCTGATTTACAAAATGAAGAAATATAATTAAAATATGAAAAGAGTCCCAAATTTGATTTTGAGGCTCTTTTTATATTTTAATATTTAATTTAGTACTAGTAAATATAATAGAGAATTGATCTTAAAAATATTGATAGTAATAAAACTTGAAATAAATATTTGTTTGTTAATAAATATTTAATAGAAATTTTATAAATTTTTGGTATTTTATATAGATAATATTTTTATAGAATATATGAAATAGTGGATATTTTAATATAGTTATTTCAGTGGAATGTTAATTGTTTTAATGCAAAGTGAGGGGGATTTTATGAATATAAAAAATAAAATAATTTTTTCAAATATAGTAATAATAGTGATACCGCTATTGATATTATTGAGTATAATTGGGATTTTTATTAAAAGTACAGACAATCATTACCATGAAGCTTTGGAAATTTTAATTAAAGATAAAAATGCGCTATATTCTGCACAGAGTCTAATGTATGAATATAAAGATGAGATAACATCAATATACGCAGAAAACTTTTCTAAAAATAGCAAAAAAGAGTTAGCATATAAACAATTATCGAACTTAGAAAAAGGATTAAATAATTTGGGATATAATTTTTCTGTTGAAGTGGATAATAACAGTTTATTCGATAATATGACAAAAGAAGAACATACAATACTTAGAAAATCTATAAAAGGTTACAATAATGAAACGAATAATCTAACTTTGACAGAAGGAGATACATCTATAATATTAAATACTATGGATATAAATGGTGAATTATATAAAATCACAGCTATTCGCATGCAAAATAGCAAAAAGAATATGAATTTCATATCTTATATACAAAAATATATATTAGAAAATGGTATTGTAGTAATTTTACTTTATCTAATTATGATTATAGTTTTAAATATATTATTATCTCATTGGATATCTAAAAGTGTTTTAATTCCTCTAGAAAAATTAAGTGAAGGAAGTAAAAAAATAAAAGAAGGAGAGCTTGATAAGCCTATAAATTATTTAAAAAATGATGAGTTTGGACAAGTATGTAGAGATTTTGATGATATGAGAGGATATCTGAAGGATTCAGTAGATGAAAGGTTGAGATATGAAAATAATAGAACTCAATTGTTAGCTGGAATATCTCATGATTTAAGAACACCATTGACATCTATAAAGGGATATGTTGAGGGATTAATAGATGGAATAGCTAAAACTCCTGAAATGAAAATAAGATATTATAGAGCTATACAGACTAGGGCAAATGATATGGAGGTTTTATTAAATAATTTGAGTGATTATACACATTTAGAAAGCAAAAGTAATAATTATTATTTAGAAAAAGTCGAAATCAATAGTTATATAAAACATTTATTAAAAACTTATGAGATTGATTTTAAAAGGGAAAATGTTATATTGAATACTACATATTTAAGTGATAAAGTATACGTAAATATGGACACTCAAAAAATATCTAGAGCGATTTTAAATATAATTTCAAATAGTATAAAGTATAAAGTCAGAGAGCAGGTTGTAATTACTATAAATATTGGAATAAAGGATAATTACGTAAAGCTTACAATTGCTGATGATGGAAATGGTGTAAAAAATGAGGATTTAGAGCAAATATTTGAATGCTTTTATAGAGGGGATGCATCTAGAACTAAGCCAGGAGAGGGTAGTGGCCTAGGTCTTAGCATAACAAAAAAAATTGTAGAAATGCATAATGGAAAAATAGAAGCAAAAAACGAAAATGGATTATCAATTGCAATATATATACCGTACGAAGGAGAGATAAATAATGAAAAAAATACTAATAGTTGAAGATGATGAGTTAATTGCAGAGTTAGAAAAAGATTATTTAGAGGCAAGTAATTATGAAACAATCGTGGTTAATAATGGAGAAGATGGTCTTAATTATGCACTTAATGAAGATATAGACTTAGTATTATTGGATATAATGCTTCCTAAAATGAATGGATTTGACGTCTGCAAAAAAATTAGAGAGGTTAAAGATATTTCTATTATTTTAGTAACAGCTAAAAAAGAGGATATCGATAAAATCAGAGGGTTAGGACTTGGAGCAGATGATTATATAGTTAAACCATTTAGTCCTTCAGAGCTTATAGCTAGAGTAAAAGCTCATATAAGTATACACGAAAGGTTGCTTAATAAATCTAAAGAAAATAATGAAATAGATGAACAGGATCGAGAAATCAATATTAAAGAATTGAGGATATTGCCTATGTCTAGAAAAGTATTTGTAAATGATAAGGAGGTTTTCTTAAAAAATAAAGAATTTGAATTGTTATTATTTTTAGTAAAAAATCCGAATATAGTTTTTTCAAAACAGACTCTATTTGATCGAGTTTGGGACATGGACGGTATTGGTGATACTTCTACGGTAACAGTTCATATCAACAGAATTAGAGAAAAAATAGAGGATGAATCAAAAAACATAAAATTTATAGACACAGTATGGGGTGCTGGTTATAGATTTCGTGTATAAATTATTTTAAATATTTATATATTAAAGAAGAGTTTGTATATTATTGAATATATGAGCTCTTTTTTTGATTGATATTAATAAATATTATATTAAATGTTAATAAATTGTTTAGATATTATCTTTTTTATGTTTATTTTTCTTTTTTATTATGTAAATAGAAAATATAAGAGAGGAGAATAAACTTTTTAAAAGGAGAGAGTAAAATGACAAATTTAATATTTGGAGGTTTTTGTATGGCCTTGGCTGATTGCGTTCCAGGGGTTTCAGGTGGTACTATTTTATTTCTATTTGGAATATATGATAAATTTATAGAATCTATAAACAGTATAATATCTAGAGATGAATTAAATAGAAAGAATGGAATTAGATTTCTTATAAAATTAGCTCTTGGATGGGCAGTAGGTTTTTGTATAGGAATTTATATGATAGTTCCTAATTTTGAAAATCATATATACAAAATAAGTTCTTTGTTTATAGGATTTATAGTATTTTCTATTCCTATAATTATGCAAAGTGAAAAAGAAAATATAATAGATAAATACTACAATGCTATATTTAGTGTAGTTGGTATAGCAATAGCAGTTTTGATTACTTATTTCAGTCCTATGTCAAGTAGTAATGTATATAGTATGAATTTTAAATCTTTGAATATTTGGCTAATGATATATATTATGATTGTTGCTATCCTTGTTGTTTCAGCAATGATACTTCCAGGCATATCTGGATCTACTTTACTTTTAATATTTGGTCTATACCTACCTATTATGAAGAGCTTTCGAAATATATTAAGAGGCGATTTTAGTGGAATTTCTATTGTACTAGTATATGCGGTAGGTTTGATAATAGGAGTTTTTACATGTACAAAAGTAGTTAAGTACTTACTGGAAAAGTACACTTCTCAGATGATGTATATTATTTTAGGATTGATGGTAGGTTCAATTTATTCAATTGTTATGGGGCCTACAACTATTGATAGTGTTTACAATTATGCTCCTGTTAGTATTTCGAATTTTAATGTAATATTTTTTATTATTGGTGGTATATTGATATATACAATTCAATATATAAAGAAATTAACTTTAAAAAAATCTGAAAGTATTAAAATAAATCATTTATAAGGAACTTTAGAAAGTTAAAAAAGCTGATTTCTATTTGATACAGAAATCAGCTTTTAATATATGTGGACTGTACTTTTTATCTACATATTTACAGCTTTTTTACTATCGTCGTGATTTTTATTGTCTGACTTAGCATTAATATGAGTCACAGATGACTTTTTTTGGTTGGTATTTTGCTTTTTTATATTTTTAGCTTCTCCCTCATTTAAATTTTTAAATGCTCTAGATAGCATAAGCTTTATTCTGTTTATTTGGTTGACCTCACTGGCAGATGGATCGTAGTCTATAGGAATTATGTTAGCCTTTGGATATCTAGCCTTTAATTCCTTTATAGGTCCTTTACCGATTATGTGGTTAGGTAGACAACCAAATGGCTGCATACAAACTATATTTTCAACTCCACTTTCGATTAATTCTATCATTTCACCTGGAAGTAACCAACCTTCACCTGTTTGATTACCTATAGAAACTAATGAAGCAGTTTTCTTAGATAATTCTATGATATTTTCAGGTGCAGTAAATCTCTTGCTTTTTTTCAATTCTTTTACATAAGTTTTTTGGTAGAATCCGACTAAACCTATGAAGAATTTTGACATAAACTTACCTTTAGTTGTTCCTTCTAGTTTATGGTCTTTTCTGTATATACTGTTTACGGCAGAGTATAGGAAGAAGTTTGTCATTTCAGGCATT
>NZ_JBJDXL010000213.1:0-4741 GCF_051866655.1 Intestinibacter sp. | reverse complement strand
TAGTCTGACTGAGGCTGGGGAGTTTTTTTATCGTGAAGCCAGGGAATTGGTAAAGCATTACGAGCAGACATTAGAACGAGTTAAGAGCTTCAAGGCGACAAACGAAAACAATCTACATATAGCAGTGCTTCCAATTCAAACTCAGTATAATTTAAATTCTATTTTCAACGGATTTAAAAACAAATTTCCTCATATAAACCTTACAATCAGCGAGGTTGAGGATGATAGATTGATGGAAGGAGTGGAAAAAAACGAATACGACTTGATAATAGCGAGAGAGGCTATGTTTAATCCTGCTCAATTCAATATGTATCCAGTCGCTGAGGACGAGCTCGTAGTTGTTTTGTCTTCAAGCCATGAGCTTGCCGGTCGCTTTGAATTGACATTTGAAGAGATTGCTGGGGAAAATTTCATACTTATGAACCCCTATACATCGATATATCAGCTGTGCATAAATGAATTAAAAAAACACAAAATAGATGCAAACATAATCCGCACAGCAAGAACAGAATCTATAGTCGGGTCAGTATCTATAAATGAAGGGATTAGCTTGATGCCAAAGAGCAATTTTCAAGTTTTTAATCAGAAAAATATAGCCACAGTTCCACTAAATCCACCGATAAAGCTGTCTGTAGTTCTCGCAAAAAATAAAAATATGAAGGCTAATGAATCCGCAAAAAAATTCATCAAATATATAAAGGACTGATTTCCTATTTGGAATCAGTCCTTTAGCTTGTCTATCTCTTGGCCTTTCTATATCCAGCATCCTGAGCTTCCTTTTCGCTTCCGAAAATAACTAGGTTATCAGAATCTTTCATATCGTCATAAGCTGATTGACCTGGACAGTGGTAAACCTTTGAATTTTTATTTCCTCTTATTTCCACCTTTGTAAAACTAGCTGTTTCGTCGCTGTCGTCTGTGCTCAAGTGACTTTCACCTGTAGCGTAATCTATTGTAACTCCTGGTTGCACGTTATAGACAAACACGTTAAACTGAATTCCCTCTCCGTCATCTTCAACAGATTCGGCTTCCATTTGCACGCCCTTTGCAACTAAGTCGTCACCGTCGTAAATAGGAGTTACTCTGTATAAAACGTGGTTATTTGTTTCTTTTACGTAGTCGGCAACCATATTCTCGAAAGGAAGCATACCGTCTACGTTGAAATATCTAGTTCCTGTGATTAAGTTTTGCTTGTTGGCGTTTTCTGCAGTAAGCTGATATCCGATTAAGTGACATCTGTTATATAGGTATTTTCCGTCTACGCAATCGTATTTAACAGTTTGCCATCCAGTTGGTTTTACGCTGCTTATGCTACCTCTATTTTCAGTAGGCATTAGATCTTGTCCTACATTTGCATATGCCACGCCACATCTTCCTAAGCTGTCAAGGTCGCTATATGTTTCGAACGATTCTGATGTCTTGTCCTTTTCATCAAAATTAGGCACATTGTCATTTAGCTCTACAAATGCCTCATCTGAATACTCTGGTAAATTGCTTAAAGTTATCCCTTGCTGTGCATCAGGATTTTCTCCACCTGGATTATCAAGTGGTTGACATCCTACCAAAGTCAAGCTCAGGATAAATATCATTAAAAATCTCAATAATTTCATTCCTCATGTCCCTCCAATGTATTATTTTCTTATAATAACTTTTTTCGTGATTTTTTCGTGTGATTTTCCGACAAACTCCTCCTCTGATGCTATCTCCCAGTTGCCGTTTGAAATATCGATATCGAATTTTAAGCTGCTTGGATATCTTCTATTCCAATAATATATTATTAGTTTGTCTATGCTATCTTCAAATTGGCTTAATTTCTTGTCCTCAATAAATTGGAAATTTTCTTTATCGTCTATTGGAAGATTTTCCTCTATGACTATGTTCTTTCCACTGTTGTCAGCATCAAACATCTTAAAAGAATAGGCGTTCATAATCAGCTTTTTATCGCCTAAATTTTTATAAATATCCTCTCTGATCGCCACATCCTGGCTAACCCTTCTTTTATTGAACATCATTCCATTATTATCCTCTACACAGACAATTACATTCATTGTTCTTCCTCCTTCCCTATATTTCTTATTATAATTGCTATTCCTATTTTTTACTACTTAAACTTATTACCATTTATTGGACATAAAAAAACTTTCTTGAATTAAAGTAAATAAAATTACTAAAAATCAAGAAAGTTTTAATTTTTATCTAAAATCTATTTATGGTTTTTTAGCCACATTATAGCACTATAAGCGTGGATAGCCGCTCCTGTTGGAAGTATGTCTTCGTTGAAAACTACCTTTTCATTGTGCATAGGCTCGCCGTATAGTTCGTTTTCTTGTTTGCTACCTGCACCTAGCATGATATATAAGCTCGGTACTTCATATGAATAAGACGCGAAATCCTCAGATCCCATTCCGCCACCTTCAAATACTACAACTGCCTTGTCTCCTACGATATCCTTCATATATCCTACGACTTCATTTGCAAGCTCCTTATCGTTGGCAAGTGGTGGCACTGATGATAGCTCGATTAACTCAGCCTCTCCACGGAACATCTTAGCTGTAGACGTAACTATATCGTTCATTCTGTCAAATATAAATTCGCCTATTTCCTTATTTAAGCTTCTGATAGTTCCCTCCATCACAACTTCTCCTGGAATTATGTTTGGAGCATCTCCTCCAGCAAATTTACCTATTGTAAGGACAGCAGATTCTGTAGCTGATACTTCTCTGCTTATTAATTCTTGTAGAGAAAGATATATATGTGATGCTATATTTATCGGGTCAACTCCTGTCTCTGGCATAGCACCGTGGCATCCTGTTCCCTTTACATTTATTCTAAATCTGATGCATCCTGCGATACTAGTTCCTAGACCACATAAGACTAAATTTGAAGGCGAACCTGAGTGAACGTGCATTGCCATAGCTGCATCCACCTTAGGATTTTCTAAAACTCCTGCCTTTATCATTTTCTTCGCTCCAGTGAAGCCCTCTTCATCTGGTTGGAATACTAATTTCACAGTTCCTTCTATTTGATCTTGGTTGTCCTTAAGTAATTTAGCTGCTCCAAGTAGCATCGCTGTATGCATGTCGTGTCCACAGGCATGCATGCTTCCGTTGTTTGATTTGAAATCACATGATGTGTTCTCCTGCATTGGAAGCGCATCCATGTCTGCTCTAAGTAAAAATGTCTTGCCTGGCTTTGAGCCTTCTATAGTCGCTACTATTCCACTTTCACAAATTTCTTGTGGTTCGTATCCAAATTCTCTAAGCTTATCCATAACGTAAGCCTTAGTCTTTGGAAGCTCTGCACCTACTTCAGGGTTTGCATGTATAGTTCTTCTGTACTCTATTATAGTATCCTTAATTGATTTAGCTTGTTCTAGTATATTATTCATCTTTTCACTCCATTTAAGTTTTGTTTAATATATTATCTGTCAAATTACTATAAATTATACTTCTATCTACTAAACCCCTATTTGTAAACAGTATATAAGCTACATAAATAAATCACGTAAAGTCAAATATATCTCGTTGTATATGTAATCTCTGTTGTCTTCGTCAATATTAAATAAGGTTACATCCTGTCTATCTCTTACACCATTGACTACAGGACAATCCCATTTTTTCAAAACGCCAAATACTACCTTGTCACTATCTAAGACTTGATTTAATACATCTAGATATTTAGGCGAATTGCTTTCGGCAAATCCTATTTCGTCTAGTATTATTAGATTGCAGTTTTCTAAATCAGCCTTTAGTTTAGGAGCGTACTCGTCAAAGCTCTCTGAATAAATTGTAACGTTATTTTTACCATCGATAATTTCATTTTGAAGAACCTTATAAGAGGAATTATCACTAAGTGAATTCATGCCAAATCTCAGTATAGTTTTGTTTTCTTCTTCTATTAAGACTCTAGTACCTCTATATCCACCGATTTTTAAGTCGTAATCCTTTTTTAACATATCTAAGACTTTTTGAATTACTGTGCTTTTACCAACTTGTACTTCACCTGTAAGTAAAATATTCTTCATCACGTTTCCCCCTGTTATTTTGTATTGCTATACTATTGATTCTACCATAATTTATCGATTATAAAGTACTGTAAAAATTATCCAAACCGCTTATCTTTCTTCTGGGTAAACTAATCCCCATTCTTTTCTGATATCTGTCATTATTTCCATTACATCTTTAGTGTAGTTTAGACGAGTGATTTCTTTGTCGCCCATAACAGCTTTTTCCATGTCTTGCATTTCATAGAATAGAGCATCTTCGTGTACTCCTACTTCGATTACTTCCTTTTCTCCTGTTTCAGTGTATGTGATAACTGCCTTTTCTGCTCTTGGGTATTCCATGATTTCGATGTAACCCTTGTCGCAAGATATCATTCCTCGTTTTGGTTGTTTTGAATGCAGAGTAAGAGCTATAGTCGCCATCTCTTGGTCTTCGTTCATAAGAAGGATACCTGCTTGTTCGTCTACACCTGATGGAGCGTATTTAACTTGGCTTAAAACTTGGTTAGGCTTAGATGACATAAACCATCTAACAAATGATATAGCGTAAACTCCTATATCTAAAAGTGATCCTCCTGCAAGCTCTATATTGAAAAATCTATTTTTCATGTTGTAGTCCTTGTAGCTTCCGAAGTTCATTTGAATCATTCTAAGTTCGCCTAGAGCTCCTGATTCTACTATTTCTTTTAATTTTTTGTATAAAGGCATATGGTAAATTGTCATAGCCTCTGCAAGTAC
>NZ_JBJDXL010000212.1:0-4744 GCF_051866655.1 Intestinibacter sp. | reverse complement strand
ATTTTTATTGTCCAGTTTTTATTTGTTATTTTAGCGTATAAAAATGCTGCTCCAAATGCTGCAAACATACCTATGAACATTCCTTTTGCTCCTAAACGATCAACTGCGAATACATTTTGTAACATAGCACCTGTATCGTCAATTGGTGCTTCAAATGGAGTTAATAAGAAGAATGCTACTAGTGCGACTGTTGCACCGTATATAGGTTCTCCACCTATTTCTTTACATAAATAATATCCTATACCTACAGTTACGAATATTGTTGTAACTGCCATTGTAGCTGTAGAAGCCGGTCCAAGTATTGCTTGTAAAGATGCTAAATTTTGTTCTCCTATAAGAACTCCTAAATATGGGAAGTTAGCTATTACTAACATTATTGATCCAAATATAGTTAATGGAAATGCAAGCATGAATGAATCACGTAAAACCATTAGTATTCTATTGTTATTTAATTTTTCTCCCATAACCATTATGGCAGATTCTAATTTATCGAACATATTAGTTTCCTCCTAAATAATTTAATTTTACTATTGCAATTTTTTAAATAATTTTCTATTATATATATATTGTATAAAAATTTTTTCTACCAGTAGCAAATAATTATTCATTAAATAAGTAATTATTCGCTGCTGGTTATTTTTTTATTTATGATTGATTAAAAATGTCTGTTTTACTAAATATTATTATTTCATTATGTATTTTTGTTTATTATTTGTTGTTTATTAAATCAATAGCTAAATGTAAAACAGCTTTTCCGTCACAACGACCATAGCTTACTGGTGGTATAACTTCAACTGGTACATTTAATTCTTTACCTTTTGATTCAAATTTTTTCTTTAAGAATCTCATTTGTGGTCCAAATAATAATACATCTGTTTTTAATATTTCTGCATCTACTTCTGATTGTGCTACTGCCCATATTTCAGCTTCTATTCCTTCAGCTGCTGCAGCTTCTTTCATTTTGTTAACTAGTAAACTTGTTGACATTCCTGATGAACATGCTAATAAGATTTTCATTTTAAATTTCTCCCTTCAAATTTTATAAATATCTTTAAATTCAATTTGTATCTACAAATTTTTATTTACAAATTTATAGTAACAAATTTTTGCATTAAATACAACTATTTTCCTACATTTTCCTAAAAAATTTTTTTATATTATTTTTTTAATAAAATAACGACTAATTTAATAGTGATGCTCCTATTATTCCTGCATCATTTCCTAGAGTTGCTACTACGATATCTGCAAAATCTTCATTCTTATATAGAATATGATTTCTTACCATTTCTTTTAGATCTTGCAATATTATATCTGAAGATTTAGATAGGCCTCCTCCTATTGCAATTATATCTGGGTCTATAGTATTTACAATCCCTGCAATTCCTATTGCTAAATATTTTTTGAATCTAATAATGACTTCTTTAGCTAGATAATCTTCTTGTCTATAGGCATCAAATATCATTTTTGCATCTATTTTACTCAAATCATTTTCACACATATCTCTAATTATGCTATTTTTATCATAGTCTTTTAATATTATTTGAGTATATTTGATTAAAGCTGTTGCAGAGCAGAATGTTTCAAAGCATCCATTATTTCCACAGTTGCAATCGTAAATATTTTCGCCAATTACTACATGTCCTATTTCAGATCCCATACCATGAGCTCCTACAAATGGCTTCCCATTGATTATTATTCCTCCACCTACTCCTGTTCCAAGAGTTATGAGAACAGATATATTGGAGTTATTCATACTTCCATATTTATTTTCTGCCAAAGCTGCCACAGTAGCATCATTTTCTGCAAATACATTGAATTCTGAAAAAACCTCTTTTAATTTAGATACAAATTCAACTTCATGCCATTTTAAATTTACACAAGTGACTTTTCCCTGTTTGTTTATAAAACTAGGAACACCAAAACCTATAGATTTTATTTCATTTTTGTCTATATGATTGTCGCTTATAAGCTTTCTAACCATAATATTTATATCAGAAATAATTTTGTCAAAACCTCCTTCAACATCTGTTTTACACTGGTCCCTATAGATTATTTTACCTTTACAATCTACAATACCTGCTTTTATTCCTGTTCCCCCAATGTCTACTCCTATACTATACATCCTAACCTCCTTAAAATATATCAATTGTATAGGGAAAAATTATCCCTATATACAACCAATATATATTTATTAATATAATTTATTTAAAAAGTAGCTAATTTAAGCAGTTTTGCATATTTATAATTATGTACTGCTTTAGATACTTCAAATACATCTCCATTATTTAAAAATGCTGTGTTTTCTATAACTAATGCTGGATCACTCATTTCTAGTCCTAGTAATTTACAACTTTCTTCATCCATTTTATCTGCATAGATTACTTTATCAGCAAATCCTATATTTAACTTCAAATCCTCAGTTATATATGTATAAATAGAGGCTTTTGCAATATCTTCATTTAGATAAGGTATAATATCCTTATTATAGTAAGAATATTCCATTGAAAAAGTATTTCCATCTACTATTCTAAGTCTCTTAACGTAATATACATTTGTTCCAATGGCACATTTCATTTTACGAGCCAAAGCTTCTTCAGCTTCTAAAACTTCTATGCTAACTACTTTACTAGATATATCTCTATCAGGAAAATCTCTTGTAAGACCTCTTAATGTTTCTAAGCTCACATATCCCTTTAATATCGCTTCTCTTACAAACATTCCACTGCCCTGAACTTGATATATATATCCCTTTCTTGATAATATACCTATAGCTTTACGTATTGTTGTTCTGCTTACTTCATATTTTGCAACTAATTCTTCTTCTGTTGGAAGTTTCTTTGTTGCATCATATTTTCCATTTACTATGTCTTTTTCTATATCCTCTACGATTTGTTGATATTTAGCACCCATAAATCTGATTCCTCCTTTTTTTAATAGTATTGTTATTTATATTATAATAAATAAAATTCATATTTACAAATTTTATTTATATCTATCTGATATATTTGTTTTTATATAATCATAATCGATCATTATCTGTAAAAAATTCGTTAAAAAAGGAGCTATTGAAAATAGATTTATTTCTATTTTTCAACACTCCCTCGATTTTACTATTTTAATATTGATGCGCCTATTATTCCAGCATCATTACCTAATGTCGCTATTACTATATCTGCAAATTCTTCATCCTTGTAAGTAATATGTTCTCTGACCATTTCCTTTAACCCGTCTAGTATTATATCTGATGATTTTGATAATCCTCCACCAATTGCCACTACTTCTGGATCTAAAGTATTTACTATATTTGCGATTCCTATAGCTAAATATTTTTTAAATCTTGCTATGACTTTTTTTGCTATTTGGTCATCTTGTCTGTATGCATCAAAAACTACTTTAGCATCTATTTTAGAAAGATCTCCTTTGCACATATCAAGTATTACACTTGTTGAAGCATTTTCTTCTGATAAAAGCTTTTGTACGTATTTTATTATTGCAGTTGCTGAACAGAAGGTTTCAAAGCATCCATTATTGCCGCAGTTACAATCATAGAAATTTTCTCCTATAATTATATGCCCTATCTCAGAACCTACTCCATGCGCTCCACTAAAAGGTCTTCCGTTGATGACAATTCCGCCACCTACTCCTGTTCCTAGAGTTATAAGCACTGAAGAATTACTGTTTTTAGCACTTCCAAATCTGCTCTCTGCTAAGCCTGCTACAGTAGCATCATTTTCTGCTAAAATATCGAATTCAGTAAAGGTATTCTTTAGTGATTTTATAAAATCAACCTTTTCCCAATTTAAATTTACACAGTTTGCCCTTCCATTTTTATCAATGTAACCAGGTAGACCAAAGCCTATAGATTCGATTTTTGAAGGCTCTATTGAATTTTCTTTAATAATTCTTCTGATTACTGCATCTATATCGGAAATAATTTTGTCAAATCCACCTTTTACATCTGTACTACATTGGTCTCTGTAAACTATGTTTCCTTCACAATCTACAACACCTATTTTTATTCCTGTTCCGCCAATGTCAACGCCTATATTATACATATATACCCCCTTGTTCTTATCTAATAATTTCTATTTTAAATTTTATATTATTTTTGCATTATTTCATATATTTTTTTATATCTACTTTATTTGAATTTAATGTAGTTGCCTCGCCTATATCAGATAATCTGTCATCATGAAGTGCGTTGACTAATCTTTCATTTATAGAAAAATCCATATTGTAGACACCCTCTGCTACGACAGCACCTTGAGCTACAGTATCCGTAACCTCTGCTACGAATCCAACCTCTCCTAAATCATTGAAGCAAATTATTTCATCACCATCTTCTATGTTTCTAGATTTTGCATCTTTAGGATTCACCTTCAATGTAACTTTTCCTCTCTTTTCCACGATATCTTTTCTCTCTAAGAAAATAGAATTTAAAGTTTCACAGCTTGGCACAGCAACTAAATTCAATGGATAATCTTGTGATGAATTTTCTATATATCGAGGTATCTTTTCTTCCATTTCATCATTTGTAATTTGTATCTTTCCTGATTTAGTTTTGATATCCATGTGATTTGCAAATGGTGTTGAAATAGCTCCACCTTGTTTTAAAATAGCTTTATCTTCTTCAGATATAGTTTTTACATCCTTCAATGATTTTTCAAGTAGTTCCTCAAAAATTTCTTCCTCTGTTTTGTTGAAATAATCGTCTTGATATCCCATAGCTTTTGCCAATAATCTA
>NZ_JBJDXL010000211.1:0-4746 GCF_051866655.1 Intestinibacter sp. | reverse complement strand
CACATTAATAGAGGTTTGCGAAACCTATCAAAATCGTTTTAATAGATAAGATTGAGTAAGAATATTTATTCTTATTCATTTTTTTTTGTCAAAAAACGAGTTTTAGAGAAAAAATGAAATTATTATCGACTGTTTTTCATTAATTTAGCAATATTGTAATCCACATTTTTATGATATACTAAAAAAGTATTTGTACATATGCTTGAAATTTTATTTCATCACAATACATTTTAATAAATAAAAATGTAAAAAATATAGACAATTATTAATTTAATAATCAATAATTGGAAAAGAGAGGTTTGATTATGACAAAAAAACTTTTTTACAATGGAGATATCATAACTCTAGAAGACAATCTATATGCAGATGCTGTATTAATTGAAAATGGTAAAATACTGAGTGTAGGCAAAAAAGACGAGCTACTAAATGGAAATGAAGATGCGGAAATGGTAGATTTACAAGGAAAGACTTTGATGCCATCGTTTATAGATGCGCACAGTCACTTCTTTGGATATGCAAATTCAAAGCTTCAGGTATCATTAGAGGATGCTGTTGATTTTGAAGATATTGCTAGCAGGATAAAGTCATTTATCGAGAAAAACGACATCCAAAAGGGCGCTTGGATAACTGCCAATAATTTCGACTACAATACATTGGCAGAAAAAACTTATCCAAGAATTGATTTTTTAGACAAAATAGCACCTAAAAATCCACTTATAATTTCTAACAAATCAGGTCACAACGGTGTGGCAAACTCACTAGCGATGAAGGAGCTAGGCATAACTAACGATACACCAGATCCAGAGGGCGGAGTTATTTTCAAGGAGGACGGCGAGCTTACTGGATACCTTGAGGAAAATGCATTTATCAACAACGTCCAAAGAGTTCCAATGCCATCTACAGAGGAACTTATGAAGGCAGTTCTAAAAGCACAGGATGACTACGCTTCTTACGGTATAACTACTATGCAAGAGGGAATGGTCATGCCTTTATTAGCAGATTTATTGGCTTATATAGCGCATTCGAAAATGCTTAAGCTAGACTATGTAGGATATGTTGATATAAAAGAAAAGGACAAGGTTTTGGAAAAAATGCAGGGCTGTGTAAAAGAGTACCACAATCATTTCAAAATCGGAGGGTTCAAGACTTTTCTAGACGGTTCACCACAAGCGAGAACTGCTTATATGAGAACTGATTACAAGGGTGAAGAGGGATATAGAGCTTATCCTGTGATGAGTGAAGACGAATTAGAGAAGCAAATAGAAATCGCTCTAAAAGAAAATATGCAGCTTCTAGCTCACTGCAACGGTGATGCTGCTGTGGCTCAGTACTTAGAACAATACAAAATAGCCAAAGAAAAATTAAACACTACTGAAGACATAAGACCAGTTATAATACATGCACAGCTGATTGGAATAGATCAATTGCCAGAAGTTAAGAGGCTGGGGATGATACCATCGTTTTTCGTAGGGCATGTCTACCACTGGGGACATATACACGTAGAAAATTTTGGGCTTGACAGAGCGAGCCAAATATCTCCAACTAAGACTGCACTAGACGAGGGTATCAAGTTCACCTTCCACCAAGATGCTCCAGTTATAGAGCCAAATATGCTTGAAACTATATGGATAGCAGCTGCTAGAAAAATGAAGGACGGCACTGTTTTAGGTCAACACCAAAGAATACCAGTGCTTGCTGCGATAGAGGCTGTGACTAAAAATGCCGCTTATCAATATTTTGAAGAGGATATAAAGGGAACTATCAAGGAAAATAAATTAGCTGATTTAGTTATTCTAGATAAAAACCCACTTAAGGTAGATGTCGATGAGATAAGAAATATAAAAGTATTGGAGACTATAAAAGAAGGAAATACTGTGTATAAGGCTCAGTAATTTCAGGAGAATATATAATGCATTAAAAAATAGGAGATTTGTTCAAGTACGCCTTTGAATAAATCTCCTATTTTTCTACTCTTTTCTTGTAATTTAAACCCCAGCTGTTCATAGAATCCAAAACTGGTCTTAAGCTTTCACCAAGCTCAGTCAAAGTATATTCAACTCGAGGAGGAACCTCAGCATAGACAGTTCTGTTTACTAGTCCGCATTCTTCCATTTCGCGCAGTTGGTTAGTCAGCACCTTTTGAGATATACCGCCTATTGATTTTTTCAATTGATTAAATCTCTTTGTGCCAGTCTGTAAATCGCGCAGGATTAGAACCTTCCACTTGTTGCTTATTAATTTGAGTGTGACCTCTACAGGACAAGCTGGTAGATTTTCTGGATCAAATGAGCTTTTCTCCATAAATAATTCTCCTTTTGAATTTAGTCATTAAACAAATTAATAAATATTTTATCATATTTTAATCTAAATATCAAAATGGACATGAAGCTTTGATTTTTTCGAGAGCTTGACCTATGTCGTAATTTATGCATATTGATTTATCTAAAATTTGCTCTGGAGCATATGCCTCGTTTAAATTAATACATATATAGCGGGCATTTTTTAGCTGTAATGTCAGCCTCCAAAACGGGTATTTTATGATTACAGGGGTATTCATACCAACTCCTAGCTCTAAAAACAATATATTTTTGTCCTTGTTTTCTAATAAAAATTCAGAGTATCTTTCGCTAGCCCTGTGCCATGCTTCGTCTTCTACAAAATAATCGTCACAGCGTAGGTTGTTTTCCATTTCGCCGCCACAGACAGGGCATTTTGGGACTAAGTCAGATGGAATTTTACAGTTTTTTTGTCTTTTTACCATTTCAATGACTTGTTCTTTATTTGAATACAGCTTGTCGTGACATTTTTTAGCACATTGCCATAGACCGTAGTCTCCCTGTGTGGCGAATATTTTTTCATCTGGAAATCCTGCAAGCTGAAATTGGTGGTCTACATTAGTTGTAAGCACGAAGTAGTTTTTATTTTTCATAATTTCTAGTAAATCTTGATATGGCTTGCCTGCTTTTACATCGTAGCGGTTGTAGTATATGTGGCGGCTCCAGTAAGCCCATTTTTCCTCCTGAGAATCAAATGGATAGAATCCAGCTGAATACATATCTGTGAAATTGTATTTTTCTATGTATTCAGGAAATAATTTTTCGAATCTATCTCCAAAATAAGTCAGTCCAGCTGAAGTGGACAACCCAGCGCCGGCACCTATTACAATGGCATCGGCTTCATCTATTAAGTCCTTTGCAGCAGTGATTTTCTCTTCAAACTCTTTTATTGAAGAAAGCTTATTATTGGAAAATCCCTTTGTATATGGCATAATCTTTTTCTTTAAAAACATTTATTATCACCCTTTCTATATGTTTTGCACTGTCTAAAAATTTATCTATAGTTTCCACTGCTATTTCTGCAGCTATCTCGTTGTCGAAATGAAATTCACCTGTAGATATGCAACAAAATGCTATAGATTTTAATTCGTTTTTATTTGCTAGCTTTAGGCAGTTTTGGTAGCAGGATCTAAGGTCGCCCTTTAGTTTTTCTGTGACAGCGTAGTCTACTATCGGTCCTACTGTGTGTATTACGTATTTGCAGGGAAGGTTGTAGGCTTTAGTTATTTTGGCCTTACCTGTAGGCTCATCGTGGCCTTGCTTTTTCATTATTTCAAAACACTCCTGTCTGAGCTCGACTCCTGCATAGGTGTGTATCGCGTTGTCTATACATTTGTGGCAAGGAACAAAGCATCCTAGCATTTTTGAATTTGCTGCGTTGACTATGGCGTCTGAATTTAGCAAGGTTATATCTCCTTTGTATATAGAAATTTTGTCTTTATTTCTTATATTTTTACAATCGAATTCGTCTTTTATAAAAGGAAGCTTATCCACATCTACAATCCCAGCTTTTTCAATTTCCTCTTTTAAAAATTCGTTTTGTACCTTTAAAAATTCTGGACTTGTCAACTGGGGCATCCTTATATTTACAAGACTTCTAAATAGATTTTTCTTATTTTCAAAATCACTTGGAATATCTATATCCATAAAATCCTCGTGTTCATTTAGTAATTCTCGAATTAAAAAGTCGACTCTTTCCTCTTGATTCATCTTTTTCCTCCTATATATTTAAAATGCTACCGTAAAAAAGGTAGCATTAGATTGTCTTATATTATTTTTATAAATTAAATTCTTGTGGTGGATTTCCAGAGAAGTCAGCTAATGTAGCCTTTGCCTCGTCTAGATAAAATACCTCAAATATTGGGTTGTTAGCAGAATCGTATTGGCTCTTAACTATAGGGTTAGCCATGCAAGCTTCTTTAACCTCCATATTGTTTTCAAATACGCATTTACCGCTTATTCTAATCCAAGCGTATTCTGGGCTTGATACACATATTTCTGCGTATGGATTTTTTTGTAATTGAGCGTAAACATCTTTTTTATTATTTGTGCAGAACCATAATTTTGAATCTTTTTCTAAGCAGAACATAAAAGGTCTGCATTTTGGTTTTCCGTCTTCTCCTATTGTTGCGAAATATTGTACTGGGTTAGCGTTTAAAAAATCTACTACTGTTTTCATAATTAAAATCTCCTTATTTATTAATAGTTTAATTATGAAGTGGCCACGTTCATCTTATGATTAGAGTTTACGCCATCAAATAATTTTCGTAAAGTACGCACTTTAAAGTTGCATAGTTACTAAAAGGTAACCATGCAACTTCGAAAATTTTTTATAATTGGCTATCTAAGGCTTCTTCTATAACAGCTATCTTCTTAATTTTAGGTTCCTTTATAACATTTCCACCTGCAA
>NZ_JBJDXL010000210.1:0-4807 GCF_051866655.1 Intestinibacter sp. | reverse complement strand
AGAATAATTATTGTTAGATTAAAAATAATCCTATAAAAGTTGATTTTACCTTATAAATGTAGTAAATTAATCAAAGTAGTGATAGAATGATTTAAGAATAAGTTAGTTTATTAGAGTATATAAAGCTATAAAATTTAATGAATTGTTTGGAAGAAGCGTTTGATTTTAGAAAGGAAAAAAAATGACGAGAATTGATGGTAGAGAGTTTGATCAAATTAGAGATTTAAAAATAACTAGAAATTACACAAAATATGCAGAGGGGTCTGTATTTATAGAAATGGGCGATACAAAAGTTTTATGTAATGCTTCTGTAGAGGACAAGGTTCCTCCCTTTCTAAGAAATACAGGAACTGGCTGGATAAATGCAGAATATTCTATGTTACCTAGATCAACTCAACAAAGAAAAATCAGAGATGCATCTAGAGGAAAAATAGATGGCAGAACTCAAGAAATACAAAGATTAATAGGTAGAGCTATTAGATCTGTAGTTGATCTAGAAAAATTGGGAGAAAGAACTATCTGGGTAGATTGTGATGTAATTCAAGCTGATGGTGGTACTAGAACAGCATCAATAACAGGGGCATTTGTAGCTGTATTAGATGCTATTAATAAGCTACATAAGGATAAAGTAATAAAACACATGCCAGTTAGAAATTTCGTATCAGCTATAAGCGTAGGAATAGTAGATGGAGAGTATTTATTAGACTTGTGTTATGATGAGGATTCAAATGCACAAGTAGATATGAATATCATAATGACTGATAAAGGCGAATTTGTTGAAGTACAAGGTACAGGAGAAGAGTGTCCTTTTTCAAGAAAAGATCTAGACAAGCTTTTAGAGCTAGGAGAAAAGGGTAATAAATTATTATTACAAGCTCAAAGAGAGGCTCTAGGAGAAATAGCAGATGAGATTTTAGGTGTTGATTACGGCAATGATGTGGTTATTGCAACAGGAAATGCTCATAAATTAGAAGAAATAGGTGACATATTAAAGGACTTAGATTATAATATATATTCATTGAAGGATGTCGACCTTGGTGGTTTGGAAATTGAGGAAAATGGGAAAACATTTGAACATAATGCATTGATAAAGGCTAGAGAAGTAGCAAAAAGAACTAAAATGATAACAATAGCAGATGACTCTGGACTTGAAGTCGATGCAATAGGAAAAAAACCTGGCATTTATTCTGCTAGATATGCAGGAGAAAATGCTACTGATGAAGAAAATAGAGCTAAGCTATTAAAATCATTAAATAATACTCCTATGAGTCATAGAAGTGCGAGATTTGTTTGTTGTATAGCAGTAGTTTTCCCAGATGGCAAGGAATTTGTAGTAAGAGGAACTTGTGAAGGAACTATAGGATTTGAAGAAAAAGGTACAAATGGATTTGGATATGATAATCTATTTATAGTCGACAAATACAATAAAACTTTTGCTGAATTGCCATCAAGCATAAAAAATGCTATAAGTCATAGAGCAAATGCACTACAATTAATGAAAGAAGAATTATCAAGAAGAGTAGGCAGATAGTATAATAAAGGTAGTGAAATGACAATGAGAATAGGAATAATTAGTGATACTCATAGATTTACAGCAGCAATCGATAAGGCAATTCCATTTTTACAAGATTGCGATTTAATTGTCCATGCAGGGGATAATGTAGACGATGGTGAGTATATAGAGGCTATGACAGATATACCTGTTGTGGGTGTCAAGGGGAATTGTGATTTTTATTCAGACCCAGGAAATGATGAAGAAATATTTAAAGCTGAAGACAAAAAGGTTTTTGTCTGCCATGGACATAGATATGGAATTAAATACACTTTAGTGGATTTATATGAAAGAGCATTGGATTTAGGAGCAGATATAGTAGTATTTGGACATTCACATGTACCATGCTATGAAAATGTAAAAGGCGTAATTTTTATTAATCCAGGAAGTACATCATTGCCAAGAGGTGGTTCAAGTAAAGGACTTGGTATATTGGATATAGAAAATGGAGAAATTAATTACGAAAGAATAAAAATATAAATACTTTGAATTCAATGGAATACTTGTAAATAAAAAAATGGTTGTGATATAATTAAAGAGTTAGATATTTATTAGAATGAAAAAGTTATTCTAAAATGATTACATATATATATTTAGGAGGATAAAGTTAAATGAAAGCAGAATTAATTAAAAAAGAAGGTAACGTTGTAGATTTCAAATTAACTATAGACAACGACAAATTTGAAGCTGCTATAAACAAAGCTTATAACAAAAACAAAGGTAGATTTAATATAGCAGGATTTAGAAAAGGTAAAGCACCTAGAAAAATAATAGAAAACAATTATGGAAAAGGCGTATTCTATGAAGATGCTATAGATATAGTATTCCCAGAAGAATATCCAAAAGCAATAGATGAATTAAACTTATTACCAATAGATAGACCAAGCATAGATGTTGAAGAAATAAGCAAAGACAATGGTTTAGTATTATTAGTAAAAGTTGAAGTAAGACCAGAATTTGAATTAGGTCAATACAAAGGTATAGAAGTAGAAAAAGTTGTTTATACTGTAAGTGATGAAGATGTAGACGCTAAATTAAAACAATTACAAGAAAAAGCTTCTAGATTAGTAGAATCAGACAAAGAAATAGAAAATGGAGATACTGCTAATATAGACTACGAAGGATTCAAAGATGGAGTTCCTTTCGCAGGTGGTAAAGAAGAAGGACATGATTTAGTTATAGGATCTGGAGCATTTATACCAGGATTTGAAGAACAATTAATAGGTAAAAAAGCTGGAGAAGAAGCTGAATTAAACGTTACTTTCCCAGAAGGTTACCATGTACAAGAATTATCTGGAGCACCAGTTGTATTCAAAGTTAAAGTAAATGCAGTAAAAGTTAAAGAATTACCAGAATTAGACGATGAATTTGCTAAAGATACTACAGAATTTGAATCTTTAGATGAATTAAAAGCTGATATAAGAGCTAATGCTGAAAAAGAAGCAGCTGACAAAGCTAAAGCTGAAGAAAGAAATGCAGTAGTAGAAAAAGCTGTAGCTAATACAGAAGTAGAAATCCCTGATACTATGATAGAAGCTCAAATAGATAACTCTATAATGGAACTTAACTATTCATTACAATATCAAGGATTCAGCATAGAACAATTATTAGAAATGACAGGAAAATCTATGCAAGAATTAAGAGATGAAAAGAGAGAAGAAGCTAAAACAGCAGTAAAATCTTCACTAGTAATAGATGCTATAGCAACTGCTGAAAATGTTACTGTAAGCGATGAAGAACTTGATGCAGAAGTAGCTAAAATGGCAGAAAATTATAGCATGACAGTAGAACAAGTAAAAGAAGCTTTAAGACCAACTGGATTAGACGATATAAAAGGACAATTAAGAATAACAAAAACTATAGACTTATTAGTTGAAAATGCTGTTATAGCATAATAAAAACTATAAACAGATTAAATTGTGGTAATTTTAATAAATTACCGCAAATATATCCACAAAAATATGGAGGGGGTATGATTTATGGCATTAGTACCTACAGTAGTAGAACAGACAGGTAGAGGAGAGAGAGCCTACGATATATATTCTAGACTTTTAAAAGATAGAATAATATTCTTAAGTGATGAAGTAAATGACACTACTGCTAGCTTAGTAGTTGCTCAATTATTATTTTTAGAGGCTGAAGACCCAGATAAGGATATACATTTATATATAAATTCTCCAGGTGGTAGCGTAACAGCTGGTATGGCTATTTACGATACTATGCAATATATAAAACCAGATGTAAGCACTATATGTATAGGTATGGCTGCTTCAATGGGTGCATTTTTATTAAATGCAGGAGCAAAAGGAAAAAGATTTGCACTACCAAATAGTGAAATAATGATACACCAACCTTTAGGTGGAGCAAAAGGTCAAGCTACAGATATAGAAATTCATGCAAAATGGATTTTAAAAATCAGAGAAAGATTAAATAAAATTCTTTCTGAAAGAACTGGCCAACCAATAGAAAAAATACAAATAGATACAGAACGTGACAACTTTATGAGTGCTCAAGAAGCAAAAGAATACGGTCTAATCGATGAAGTAATTGAAAAGAAGTAATTGAAAAAAGAGCGTAGTTTTAGGAAGAGGTGCTTAATATGTCAAAATACGAAGATAAAAGACAATTAAAATGTTCATTCTGTGGAAAGACTCAAGACCAAGTTAGAAGATTAATTGCAGGGCCAAATGTTTACATTTGTGATGAATGTGTTGAGCTTTGTGATGAAATAATACAAGAAGAGATGGAAGAAACTTTAGAAGAGGATACTCTATCTTTACCAAAACCTAAAGAAATGATGGAAATCTTGAATGATTATGTCATAGGTCAAGAAAGAGCTAAAAAGATATTATCAGTAGCTGTATATAATCATTATAAGAGAATTTACAGTAAAAAAGCGAATTCTAAAGATATAGAAATTCAAAAGAGTAATATTCTTCTATTAGGACCAACAGGTTCAGGGAAGACTTTATTAGCTCAAACATTAGCTAAGACATTAAATGTACCATTCGCTATGGCTGATGCTACATCTTTAACAGAAGCAGGGTATGTTGGAGAAGACGTTGAAAACATCTTATTAAAACTTATCCAAGCTGCTGATTTTGACATAGAAAAAGCAGAAAAAGGCATAATCTATATAGATGAAATTGACAAAATAGCTAGAAAATCAGAAAATCCATCTATAACTAGAGATGTTAGTGGTGAAGGTGTGCAACAAGCACTATTAAAGATACTTGAAGGAACTGTTGCAAATGT
>NZ_JBJDXL010000209.1:0-4812 GCF_051866655.1 Intestinibacter sp. | reverse complement strand
TGTTTCTGTTTTTAGATTTTTAGAAACCTGTTCATATACTTGTGCGACTGTAAGACCGTATTTCATAGCTTTTTCCTTGTTAACTGAGACACGTTGTTCAGTTTCGGCGTTATCTAAGGTACTAGTTATATCTGTGACACCTTCAATTGAATTTAATAATTCAGTCATATCAGCTGATATATCTTGAAGCTTATCTAAGTCATCGCCTTTTATTTCTACGCTTATTCCAGAACCTAGCATGCTTCCCATATCCATAGTAGATTCAGAAATTGATATATCGCAGTCCATAGAAGATGTCTCTTCTTTAATCATTTTTGCTATTTCTTTATTTGTGTGTTTCATATCCTCTTTTAAAACGATATAAACAGATAAACTTTCTCCTTTCCCAGATGACATAGAGCTCATCATACCTCCAGAACCACTCATTGCTCCGACACCCTCTACATCTTCAATATTTTTAACTTTTTGTACAAATTCATCGCCGACCTTTTCTAAATCTTCTTCAGAAAGCTCTTGGTCTTCTTTAGCAGAGATAGTAGCTGTCATTTGTGTAGAGCTCATTTCTGGCATAAATGCAGTTCCCATTTTTGTCACACTAAAGCCAGCTAATAATAAAAGTAGTAATGCGCCTATAAGCACAATCGCTTTATGGTCAAGTGCTTTTTCTAATATCAATTCATAGCCATTTACAAATTTATCGAAAAATCTATGTTCTTTTTCATCTGTAGAAGTTAAAATTCTAGATGCCATACAAGGTACTAATGTAAGTGCTATTATTAAACTCGCTATTAATGAGTAAGCTATAGTAAGACCCATATCCACAAATAGTTGTCTTGTAATACCGTCTGTAAATATTATTGGTACAAAAACACATATAGTGGTTAGAGTAGATGCGAATATAGCACCGGAAACTTGTTTTGCACCATAGACGGCAGCTTTAAATTTGCTTACACCGCTATTTCTGAGCCTGTATATATTTTCTATGACGACTATACTGTTATCTACCAGCATACCTACACCTAGAGATAAACCAGATAGTGAAATCATATTTAGAGAAATTCCTGTGAAATACATTAAAACTACTGCAAATAATAGACTCATAGGTATACTGAAGGCTATTATTATAGTAGGTTTAATACTTCTTAAGAATATTAGAAGAACTATTACAGCTAATACACCACCGTACATTAAGTTCTTTAATATACTGTCGACAACCATGTCTATATATATTCCTTGGTCCATTAGAGAAAGAATATGTAATTTATTGTTGTCGCTAGTCATAGAATCAATAGTTTCATTTAGCTTTTTGCAAGTTGAGGCAGTAGAAGCTGTACTAGTTTTTTCTATAGCTAGCATTACACCAGGGTTTCCATTTACATTTGTGTAAGAGTCATTTACATTATTTACATATTTAACATCGGCAACATCTTTAAGATAGATATCTCCAATACCATCCATTGAGAATAAAAGTAAATCCTCAACTTGGTCTATAGAAGTAAATTTATCCCCGACCTTTACTGAATATTTTGATGTATCCTCTGAAACATATCCAGCAGGCATAGAGAAGTTTTCTGCTGCAAGTACAGAGTTAATCATTTCGGGTGTAATCTTAGTTGATAAATCTGCAGATTTTAAAGCTTCCTCTCTTGCAGTTTCAAGTTCCTTTTTAGCAGCTTCAAGCTGAGATTTACCTTGAATTATTTTTATAGATGCTTTTGTTAGCTCTTGATTTAGTGTTGATTTTGCACTTTCAAGCTCTTTTTGTTTGTTTTTTAATTCCTTTTGTTTAGCCTTTAATTCGTCAGCAGATGCTGAAGAGCTATCTAGGCCTTTTTCTGCATTTTTTATAGTTTCATCTATAGTGTTTATAGTTGATTCCAAAGCAGCGATATTTTCTTTGATAGTTGATGTATCAAGTCCAGCTTGTTCTGCTATTTTTAATTGCTCTTTAAATTCTTTTAATTTTGATTTAGATTCTTTGAGCATTTCTTTAGCTTCAGAAAGAGCAGGATCTATAGAATCTCCAACTGAATCTATCATTTGTATTTGAGCTATAGCAGATGATAGCTGTGTTAAACCTGATTCTAATTCAACACTGGCTTCAGTTAATTGAGATATTTGTTTTTTGCTTTGCTTTTCAAGCTCTGATTCACTTTTTTCTAAATCAGATAAGGCATTGTCTATTTCAGATTCTTTTTTATCTAATTCAGAATTAATATTATTTTGAATTTTTTTATTAAGTGAATCGATTTTGTCTGTGTCCAAAGTAATTTGTAATTGATTTTCAACAAGACCAGTAGCACTTACAGATGCGACACCTTCTATACGCTCTAGATTAGGTATAACCTCGTCATTGACGTATGTAGAGACTTCATCTATAGACATTCCGTCTACATCTACACTGACCATCATTATTGGCATCATATCTGGATTTAACTGCATAAGAGTAGTAGGACCTACAGCGTCGTCGAAGTATCCTTCGACTAAGTCTACTTTTCCGTTAAGGTCTATTATCGCAGAATCCATATTAGTATCTTGTGAAAATTCAAGTATTACTATACTTACATTTTCATTTGAAACAGAAGTAACATTTTCTACACCACTTACTGTGGCGAAGGTTTCTTCTAGTGGGTTTGTAACAGTACTTTCGACTTTTTCTGGACTTGCTCCAGGATATGTTGTATAAGCGATTACGTAAGGCAAATTCATGCTAGGAAGCAAGTCTGTTGTCATTTTTGTAAATGAAACAACACCAAGAACAAGTACCATAATTATGGCAACAAATACTGTTAGTGGTTTTTTTACACTAAATTTTGGTAACAATTATTTCACCTCTCTTTAAAATTTTTATCGACTGACCAGTCAGTCAGTTAACAGTATAAGTATATCACTTTATAAAAAATAAATAAATAGAATGTAAGATAATGTAAGATAAAAAAATAAGAAGAGGAGTATTAAAAAATACTCCCCTAGTAAAAATCTTTTTAATATATTAAATTTTAGTTTAGATTAAGCTATTTTCTTTGTTTCTGTAACATTTTCTTCTTTATTGTGTTTTTGTATGCGTATTGATGCGATTAATAAACAAGAATATGCAATTATGGCATAAACCATTGTGATCATCCAAGAAACTGGATATCCTAAATTATCAACAGAAAGTCCGAAAAGAACTGTACCTATAGCATATCCTATAGCAAAGAATACTTGAACTATACCTAATATAGTACCAAATTCTCTATCTCCAAATAATGCACCTGTTAAATAAGAAGGACCTATTATATAAGCAAATATAGATATACCTAAAAGTGCAGCGAATAAGTATCCTAAAGCAGGTATATCAGCTACAAATAATAAGCTTAGGCAACATATTACAACCATTGCACCAGATAATAATAGTGATTTTTTGATGCCTAATTTATCAAAGAATAATCCTCCACATAAGTTACCAAATATAGAGAAGAAAGCGAATACTGAACCTATATTTGCTACAAATGTAGCATTAAATCCTATTGTATATAAATAAGAAATATATTGGATTGATAGACCGCTTACATAGAATCCTACGAAGATAAATCCTGCAGCTAATATCCAAAATAATTTCATTTTAGTTACTTCTTGAAGAGTATATCCCCATGAGCTTAAGTTAGCTTTAGCGTGTTCAGACTTTTTCTTAGAAGAAGGTCTAACTAATTCTGATTCGCTCTTAGGTAATCTAACTAAAAATAAAGCTATTGGTAGGGCAACTATAAGTGAAATTATACCAAATATAAAGTAGGCTTTGGCATATCCGAAGTTTGGATCACTAAGTAATCTAGCAGCTATTTGTTGTAGGAATATATTACCGATTCCGCTACCAGAAAATGCTATCCCCATAGCTATACCTTTGTTTTCTTTAAACCATGCGTTTACAAGTAGAGGAACACCGATAGCAGATATTATAGCATTACCAACTTGAACTAAAGCTGATATACCGTAGTAAGCCCATAGGTTACCTCCAGCAAATGCATAAAGTGAAAAACCACCACCGCATAATATGGCTCCTATTACGTAGATTAATTTTATATTGTTTTTAGGATTAGATAGCATTTTACCTATAGATGGTGATGCTATTGCCGATACTATTGTACCTATTGTAAATAATAAAGAGAATTGTGTTAATGTGAACCCTTCTCCGCTAGTTACAAAGTTAATAAACTGTGGCTGAACATTCATCGCTATACCATAAGGGACAGCTTGAATCAACATACATGCCACAACTATTACCCAACCATAAAAGAATGGTTTTTTGTTAGTTGTATTTTCCATTATTATTTCTCCTTTTATGTTTAATATAAGTGTTGTTTATTATTATTGCCGAATAATCATTAATATAGACACGTAAATTAAATAAAAATATTCAATTTAAATTAAAATTAAATTTTAATACAAGGGAATTTTAGCATACCATATTTTTAGAAAAAATCAAAGGTCTTTTTATAAAAAACATAGATCGGAGCATAATAAATAATGTAAAAATAAAAAATAAGATGAAAATAAACGATATTTTTAGAAAATGTGAATAAAAATATTTAAAAATCAAAAAATATGAATGTTCAAGACTTAAATAATAATGAATAACATAGATTTAAAAATTATATTGACATGTAAATTTACAATTTGATAAAATTATTAAATAGCGAATTAAGTAAATTATTGTCGAAAAAATACAAGGAAAAATAATATAAAATAAAAATTTCTAAATTAAGAAAAATTAAAGAAGGGAGAGCTACTGATTAAATTTAACCAGTAGCAAATATGAAATTAAATGGCTAA
>NZ_JBJDXL010000208.1:0-4832 GCF_051866655.1 Intestinibacter sp. | reverse complement strand
GATCCTGAGGAAACAACTTCATTTTCATCTGAATTTTCCACATCTTCCATGTTATCTCCTGGGATAACGTCGTTAGATATATCTTGAGGATCATCAGATTTCTGTATGTTAAATTGAGTTTCTACAAAATTAGTTAATATTTCAGTCCATTTTGTCCAAACATCATCTTGTAGTATTCTCTAGTAAGTCTACATGAGAGTGTACATAGTTACCAGAGCCTCATCCACGTCTCTGCTTGAGAATTTGTCCAAGGTTTTTCTGTTCCGTTTTAGATCGTTTAGGGCCTTGTTGTATGTATCTAAATCACTTTGTAATTCCTGTTTTAAAGCATTTGAATTAAAGCTTATTTTTCCATCTTTTACGCGGAGAAGATCTGTAAGTCTTATAAATCTAGCTACTAGATCTCTTAGTATATTCTAATACTGCTGCGCATCTTCTGCTATCTCTACATCATCTACTTTAAAGCCAGCAAACGGAGTAAATCCACTGTAAACTTTTTCAAAGAGTTCTATATTTTTAGAAGTAGCTTTAGCATAAGCGTATCTTCCTGAATACATATCTCTAAACAGCTTGTTCATGTCTACGTACTCTGGAGTAATATTAAACTTTGTTAGCCTGTTTATAATACTTCTAATATTATCAAATAACTTCTAAAAGAATCTAGATATCAAATTACCTTCGTAATATTTATCTTGACGTTGCTCCTATGAATCTAATACAAATTCTGCAAATCTGTCTGCTAAAAATTCTTCTATCTATTTGTCAGTGGCAGTTCTAATTTCAGGATACTACTGTCTTGCGTCAGAATACATTCTATTTCTTTCTTCTTCGCTTAAAATAAACAAACTTATTTTGTGGAAGGATTCGTGATACAGAGAACCTCTAGCTATTTTATTGGTATTAGCGTCTCTAAATATTCTAATTCCAGAAGAAGCGCATTGACCGAACACATACACCATTGCCTGTCTAGGTAGATCGTATCGTTTGTCTATGCTTGTTAAGAAAGTTAAGTCAAAATGCTTACCCAGTATTTTCTCAGCTCTACTTAGTGCAGCATCAAAGTCTTCTTTCTATACGTGTTTACTTAGGAAATCGAATACAGAAGACAAATTGGCAGAAGGACTCTGCATAGACCTAGATACAGTTCTTATCAAATTTATGTTTTCTTCGCTATTTAAATATTCCATTATTTGCCTATCACTAAGTTTGGGATATTGCTTTTTCACATACTTAGTATACAAAGTTTTCAAAGGAATAGTGTACTCTTTAGCGGTCTTTCCTTCTTTAACTAATCCGTCTATAACTTCAAATAACGTTCTACTTTGCGGATCTTTAGATAAACTTTGTTTTAACTCCTCGTAAGTAGCAGGTATCTATAGAGAACTCAACGGATCAGTTTCTTTAGCTGCAGGCTTTTTAGATTCTACTTTAGATATAGGAGTGGGAGGAGTAAATTTTCCCAAAGTTCCTTTTGGAGTTTCTCTAGTTTCAGGTTCTGGAGATTTTACTACCTTTGATTGATATAGCTATTTAAAACTTTCTTCTACATCACTTGGTATAGCTCCTTCATATTTTTCGTCTAGAATGTCTAATACGTCATCTTCGCTCATTGACGAATCAAATTCTGTAGATTCTCCGTTAACTATAAATTCAAACTTACCGTCTTCTTTTTCTACTATGTCTGCAGAATTTTTAGCTTCTTCTACCACCGTTACTTTTTTCTTGCCTGCATTTAAACCTACATATCCACTAGGAACTACAGTGTTTGATGCTTCTTTAGGAGCAGTCGGTGTAGCATCTTGATTCTAAGGTGAGGCAGAGGTTGCACCCCCCATTCTGTCAATAAGCTATGCTATTGCGTCAAGGACTTTATTTAGTGAAGTTTCTGTAGCGCTTGACGTACCTGCTGTAGCGTTTTTATTATCCTACAGCTTTATACTAGGTATGTGATGAAACTTCTTTCCTCCAACCTATAAGAAATTACCAGCTTCGTCCATAACTACTATACTGACATCTTTTCCTGCAGCAGCAGCCTTTATTATTTTCAATTTTAATTCCTCATTTTTATCAGAATCGTCTATTGAAAAATGTAGTCCTTCGTCTGAACTGTATATGGTTCCGGTATATGAGTCCTTATTTAGTTTATTACTTTTATGCCCATATATTCCTATTTTTAAATTAGTGAACTTTATATTTCCAGACGAGTATTCATTAGCTATCTTATCAAAAATATCTTTAAAGAAAACACTTATTTTCTTTGCCGCATCATTCACGTCATTACTTAGCATTTCTTCTATTTCTTCTCTAGAAGTTTCTTCGTAAGTTTGTTTTAGCTTACCCTTTCCTGCAGCTGCGCTGTTAGAAGAATTAGGATCATTTACTACGGTAGAATACTATCTTTTTTTTCTATATTTTATATATACACTAGGCTTAGTTACTAGGTTAGAAGTTTTAGATTGGCTAAGGTCTGTAAGCAGAATGCCGTTATCTACTATAAACGATACATAGTTAGTTCCTTCTGCTACATCTAGTATAGTACTTTCTCCAAACTAAGAATCTTTAGTAGTCTAAATGCTCAGAGCACTACTAAAAGTAGCGTTAGGGTTACCTGCCTTCATTCTGTCTACTCTAAAAGTTTTCTTAGTTTTTATAAAGTCTACCAATTGGTCAAAATTGTCATCAGACAGCGTCTGCTCTCCAAATATAACTTTACCATTTTTATCTATGTATAACAATCTTTCTAAATTGTGATCACTAGGATTGTTTGCATAAGCATCTGTACCAATATATATCAAATTGTCCAATAGACTTTGAAAACTCATAGTAGTCTATACTTTAAAACCATCTAATTCTAAAGTATTAACAAAGTCTTGTAAGTTTATATTATTATTTTGTATGTGTCTAAGTAAAGACGCTATGAAATTAGCAGTAGAATCATCAAAACGTTTAGGGTTTAATTTTATAGGAATCTACGTTCTGGAGGCAGTTAAGAAAGAAGGTAGTACTAAATACATTGCTCCAGGAGTACCACTAGCATACTACATTCTAACTTTGTTTCCGCTTCTATCAAAATGTATTATAGCTGCTCCGTCGTCAGTATCGTAAGAACCAAATGCAAAAGTTAACGGTAAAGTGGTGTATCCTTGTAATTCTTCTGATCTAGAAATCTCTTCTTTTATCTCTTTAGTGTAGCTCTGCTCAAGGTCGTTTAATTTATTGTCTTTAGTTTGTTCTAAATGTTCTAATAAAATAGATTTTGCTAATGATAATTTTTTAGGTACTAGTTTGTCAGTTCCGTCTTTTTTGTTTATAGTGACCAAACTCTTATACGTTTCATCATCTATGCTGTTTTTATGAGATATGATGAGCTATAGAATTTGATCTTTTGTCTTTACTTTGTTTATCTATTCTACCAGATCATCGTGCTCCTTGATTATTTGATCTTGTCTTTCTTGATATTCTGTTTTCTAATCTGGTTCAGTACTTTCTTTTTTTACATGATTTTTTTGCCACTGTTCTAGAGAAAAGTAATATCTACCGTTTTCGTCTTTAACTAAACCTAACGAAGGTACTTTATCTATTCTATCCTGTACGTGTACAGATTTTCTATTAAAGTTTTCATAATTAACTTCTCCATTTGCAGGCGTAGACGAGCCCATAGTCAATGCTTGTACTATGTTAGTGGCATTTTTCAATCTTGAGAATCTTCTATTATAGAAATATTCTTTTAGAATTTGTTCTGCTAATTTCTGACTATTCTGTTCATCTCCCATGTAAAAGTCGTAATCATTGGTGATAGCTTGCATAAATTCATCTGCGTTACGACTTTCTCTTATGGCCTTTTCAAATTTTTCAAATATATCAGTTAGAGTATCTACATTCTATTCGGTATTTGTATAATCTAATTGCTAACCGTCTTTTGTTCTGATACGTATTGAATTTTTGCCATTAAACCATTTTTTAGCTAAAGCCTCTTGAACCAAAAGTCTAACTATAGGAGTTCTTTTCTCCTAGTCCTATATGTTTTTGTTGGATAAAAACATATCTGGAGTTTTATCCTAAAAGAAAAATAACAGTTTCTTTGCTCTATTTAAATTTGGATTTTTAATTCCCTTGTGTTGATTCTTTATCCCTTCTAATATTTGTGATACTTTTGGAATAAAGGTACCGTGCAGATCAGTTACTCCGTCTCCGTATTTTGCTACAGATATCAATAAATCAAACAGTTTAGACTTACCAGAGCTATCGTTTTGAAGCATCTCTTTTGTTACAGAGAAACCCATTTCAGGAGAATTTAATAGATCTACCAACTCGTCTATATATTCTTCAGAATTTTCTAACGCCTACTAAGCTTTTGATTCGTAGAAGCTTTTCATCTGCTCAGGCCCCACATAGTTACCTTCTTCGTCTTTATATATTTGTAAAGACTCGTTCATTTCGCTACGAGTATTGTAGTCGAAGTCTCCATACACTAACTATACAGAATCGTTGTCAAAATAAACTCTATTGCTAAAACTTTTTTCTGCAGTATCCAGATCAAACCCTTCTTCTTGTACGTCTACTTCTTCTTCTCCTCTCTCTTTAAAAGACATTAGTAGATTATTTATTAGCTCTACTCTACTATCTATTTCAGCTTGATTAGGCTTAGTGGTTCTATTAATAGATACGAAATCTGCAAGATTTAGAACAGTAACCTACTTTCCAGTATGTTGCTGATACATATTGGTTATTAAGGGCAACGCGTAAACAATATTGTCATAATCTTCTTTATTTAACTTTGCCGCTCCTATTTTTATCTCGTCTTTTTCTCCTTTAGCTAAAGACTCTAGTAA
>NZ_JBJDXL010000207.1:0-4841 GCF_051866655.1 Intestinibacter sp. | reverse complement strand
GTGTTACCTATAGTCTCAACAGTACCGGGTGTATCTACAAAATATACCGGATACTTTTTAATTTGCTGAGATGCTTTTTCTGCTTTACTTAGATCATCATCTGATAATTCTTCAGTAGAGCTATAAAGCTGAGATGTAGTACGCCTAAGTTTACTACTAATAGATCTGCCTACTTGGCGAGAACTAAGCATTTCTAAACTAAAGTTCAATACAATTATATCCTGATTAGGATTTAAATCTACTAAATCATTCTGAAGAATGTTAACAAATGAACTCTTTCCTGATCCACTTATACCTACAATTGTATAAATAGTATTAGGCTCTATTCCACCCATACACTGTTTATTGAACTTAGACCATCTTGTTTTAAGAGATTCAATCTTATGTTCTTTTCTATCTTTTATATATCCTATAGCCTCTTCAGCAGCTTGAGATATATGTTTAAAAGGTAGAGTTTCACAGTATACTTGTTCCATATGAATTATATGTTACAGGTTGTTCATTTATTTGGTCTTCTATAGCTTCCCACTCATGCTGAGTAAGCCATTTCCACATAGTTTTCATATAACCTAATTTACCAGTAATCATCTTGTTTTGTATTTCAAAACGAAGACATTTAAGCAAATGCTCATGCATTGCTTTAGACTTACCTATAATTCTGTTATATTCTTTTCTACATTTATTTATATTAGCTCTTAGAAACCCTTTGGTTCCGTCAGGACGCATAACGTAAACTGGAAATTCTTCATAAAACTGATCAAATAAGCTTTTATCTTCTTTTATAAGATTATCTAACTTATGAGTTTTATGAACTATAGTACCTTCAGAGCTATTATCAATAGATATTAACTCTTTGCCTTGTAAATCTAGTATTTCTTCTTCACTAACTAGGCTGAGAAGTTTGTGAATGTCCTGATTCTTTGTTTGATTATCATTCAATACTAGAGTTATAAAGACTAATTGATTAATAGATTTAATTTCTGGAATCTTGTCCAGAAGCGCAGTGTCTAACTCCAAAATCATATCTCATATAATATTATAAGTTATGGTTCTGAAATTTATCTGATAGTCTTTGGTATTACCATAGACTTAGTTGTAACGGTTTTAATTCTCTTACTAATTTATAAGCTTCAAAAATGTAATATTTATAGTTTATATTTCTTTGTTCTATAGGAATATCATTAAATTCATTTAACAAAGTAACACCAGAATCTACTAACATATTCTGATATGATCTACCTTTTTCAGTATCTTTCCATTTCCATAGATAAGCACCATTAGTAGAAGCATAGAATCTATTAATTCTCTGTTGTTCTTTATTTAAGTATTCAACATGCCATTGTTTACCAGTTTTTTCAGACATTAAGAAATCTTTAATATCTTTGCAGTTCTTAACTGTTTCTTCAATAGGTATATTATCTTTGAAGTACGCTATAACTGCTTTTGGTATTATTTTAGGAGTTAATCCTTTACCTAATTTTACTTCAGTAATAAAAGCTCCTTTTTCTTTTACTTTATTATCTTCAGTAATAGCAAAGTAATCATTAATAGCAAGTTGATACATAGCTTTAAATCTATCCTCTTCTAGAACTAGATGAGTAAGTTTTTCCCAATCTGAACAAATACTTTTAAAGTTATTATAGTTATCTTTTTTAACTATAATAAATAAACCATCTGTATTAGCTTGTATAATTCTACATCCTATTGATACTAGTTTTTCAGCTAACATTAATAGTAATAACTGTCCATTTATTCTAATTTGCATTACTGCAAAAGGAGAATAACAGAAGTTATGTTCATTTTGTAGATTACCACTTAAACCATTAAGTGCTAATTTTAGTGTTTCATTTTTAACTTTATTTCCGTTATGTTTTGCTTCTATTCTTTCATCCTTTATTTTACTATATACTTCTAGAAATTCTTTACCTAAATGTTTAGGATAGAACTTATATTCTATTAGCATACTTGGATATAGAGAAGCAACATCAACGTCTAATAGTAATTCGTCTTCTTTAGGAATTATACATTCAGGTTTGTTTACTGAATGTATACCACCTACTCCTACAGAATATTGTAATCCTGCAAATATAAACTTATTTTCATATCCTTTTCTACCTGGAGATACTACTTGTTTTTTCATATCTTCTAATACTTTTTGTAGAATAGGATTATCATACTTAATAAAAGGTAAGATAACATCTTTTAATGGTATTGCTGACATGGGAGATCTTAAATTTTTAATGTCAAACCATGTTAATCCTGTCTTTTCTAAGTACTTTTGAGTTAATATCTTCATTCCAATATTAACTCCATCTTTGCTTAATACTCTAACACCGTATTCATCTTCGATGGCTAGCCTTAAGTCAATATCTTTCTTACATCTGTTTAAAAGCTCTGTAGTAGAGTTTACATCATTAATATTATACTTGATCATAGAGTCTATTTCATTTAACTGTAGATCTACATCCCAATCTGTAACAAATTCTTGTACATTCTTATACATCATTGTTACTTGCATTTCTTTTAATGAAACTCTTAACTTATTACTATATAACATAGTAAGTAAATCAAAAGATTCAAAACAGATCATGTATTTCCACTTCTTCCAAGCTGATATATCATCTTCAGAAGAAGTTGTAATTACTTTACTTAGGTTAAATATAGACTCACATACACGTCTAAAACCTAATTGTTTCATAGTTTGATAATTATCTATAATATAGTTTATTATAGGATTATCATAATGTAAGTTATTATAACCACAGAATAATTTATCAATATTAAACTGAGTTTCTGTAGTATATATTTTACCTAATGTATAATCTGTCTTAACTGTATAAAAGAAATCTACTAATTCATCTAATTGATTTTTCCTTTCAGAAATTTCAAATAGATATAATTGATTAGTTTCTGTATTTCTTACAGTACAATGAAATACATTTTTAAAGACTTCTATATCATATACATATACGACTTTGTTTCGTATAATCATAATATTAACTTTTATAGTTAGTAGAGTATAATAGACTCGAACTATTACCCAGAGGGATCCTCTGTATGCTACCATTTACATCAATACTCATTCCACACGTGAATTTCTTTATGCTGCTAATCTACTAATCTTATCAGGATGCAGATAAGTAGTCATATTAAGACCTTCGGGATCTTTTAATGTTACTCCTGCAAATGATTCATCTTTAAGATATTTCTTTGCAATATTAGCAGCTTTCTTTTCAGCAGATCTTATAGTATCTGCTTCAAAATAATCTGTTAAGAAATCGTAGTTCTTATAAGGTCTACCTTCTTTCTTAGCATTTATATCTGCTTCAACAACTCGATTAATAGTATAAGTAAATTTACGCTTATTAGGCTTTTCCTTATTTATTTCTTCAGCTGTTAAAGCTTTAGTCTTGCTACGTTCTTTGATTGCTATAGCAGTGTTAACTGCATTAGCGTGAGGAGTACTTTCGCTTACTTTAGAGTATTTCTTCTTTAAAGCTTCACGATTATAAAACTCTCTCTTTACTATAGTTGTTAAGTTGAATAACTTCTTCTTAACAGCTCTAGTAAAACGTTTCTTCTCTTTACGAGTATACTTTATTGTTGGATCGTAACCACAACTTTGCAGAATTTTCTTTACAGCTTCTTTCTTACTATTAGCAGCTACTTTATACTCTTTTTGAGCTTCTATAGCTATCTTAGACATATTCTGCTTATTGTTCTTATTCCAACTATTAAAGTTTTTTACTTTCCCATCCTTATCGTATTCTATTACTAAAGACGGACCGTGCTTGAAGTCTCTAGTAGTCTCACTAGGACAAAATGCTCTTACAAACTTAGCTCCATTAGGAGTATTCTGTATTACACGATTATAGTTACGCTTCTTAGCGTTATTTGCACGTTTAGTATTTCTTATTACTGATTTTTTTGCTCTATATACTTTTGTTTTCATAATTTGATATCTTTAAATTGTTAAACAGCTAATGATGCTGCAGGAGATTCAATCTCAAGTGTAGCATCATCATTAAATTTAGTAAGATTTTCCTTAATAGAGATAATTTCTAACTCTATAGGCTTAATAAGATTGTTAATGTAATCAGAAGTAATTACTTCGATCTTATCTAAGTTCTTCTTGCCTGCAGAACGCTTAATCTTTTTATCTACAGTAGGTATATGATTAAGCTTAAACAGATATTCAGTACGCTCAGAAAGCGTATAAATATTAATAAAGTTATTATTCTTAGGTAATTCAGAGAACTTAGTATAACCCATATTAATACATTCCTTATAAAGTTTAAGTAGAATGCGTTCCTCCATCAGTTCTACATTCTCCTTGATCAGTTCTTTCAAGTCTTTATTAGTCTTAAACTTTATAGGCATATTCTTAGGAGTAACATTATTCTTAATAATAGTATCCCAGTTAGATGATAAAGTCTTCTTAATCTCTTCTAAGCGATTGAAAATATATTTAGATGTAATTGATTTCATATTCTATTGATAACTTTTAGTTTAAATATTTGACCAAATTACGTCTACTAGCGTAGGAATAGCGAGACTCGAACTCGCACTGCATAAGCAATTAGATCCTAAGTCTAACGTGTCTACCAATTTCACCATATTCCCTTATTTTCTTTCACATAAATAAATTATTCCATCAATAATTATTTAAACAGTACCCAGTTCAGTACTGTGAAAATATATTTTGTTTTTGAAAGCTAATATCCAATTCAATATTATTTGTAGATTACTCTACCTATTCGGATAGGGAGTACACGTCCATCCGAAGTGCGAATTCCCATAAAACCACACAAATCAGTATCGTTTATAGGGCCTTCAACTTT
>NZ_JBJDXL010000206.1:0-4852 GCF_051866655.1 Intestinibacter sp. | reverse complement strand
GTATTTCATACCTATATGTCCCATAGCTATACCATCGCAAACTGCTATAGCTGGGAATACTACAGGAGTTCCTCCTGCCATTGCAACTCCAAGCTTAACTGCTTCTACTATTTTGTCTAGGTTCATATGACCTGGAACTATTTCGTTGTAAGAGCTTACTATACCTATTAAAGGTTTTTTCATTTCTTCTTCTGTGTGCCCTAAAGCATTAAATAATGAACGATGAGGTGCTTGTTGCATCCCTTTTCTTACTGCATCACTTTTCATTTGTATTATCCCCCTATAATCGAAAAATATTCATTAAATGTTAAATTTTTTTTAATTCAAATTTATATAACTTATAATGAAGGTTTTTATTTTAAAACCTCTTGATATTAGCAATATTATGATGTATTATTTCTTTATAAATTATATAACATCATACTAATACATTTAACATATGATGTCAATAAAAAATAAATAAAAATTGGAAAACAATGAATAAATTTAAAAATAAAGACAATAATATAGCTAAGGAGTTAAAATCATGGAATACAACAGATCGCAATCTCTGTCAGAACAGGCCGCTGACGAGATTTTAGATATGATAACAGTTAAGAAGAAGTTTAAAGTAGGTGATAAATTACCAAATGAAAATGAACTATCAGCACTCTTAAACGTCAGCAGAACGACATTGAGAGAGGCTATAAAGATGTTAGTTTTACAAGATATAGTAGAAATAAAAAGAGGAAAGGGCACTTTTGTAAAAAGCGATGAGGTCGATAATTTCACTTTAGGCAATTTAAAAGGAAGTAATTCTGACTTGGCAGATTTACTAGAAATGAGGTTGATAATAGAACCGATGGCAGCGTATTATGCTACGAAGAGAGCCAGCGACAACGAGATAGAAAAAATACTAAATTACGGACAAATAATAGAAAAAAAGATACAAAACGATGAGGACCGCACAGAAGCAGAGCAGCTATTTCACAACGCTATAGCTAAGGCGAGCAGAAATTCATTTATGAAGGAATTAGTTCCTATTATAAGTAAGGCTATAAACGAGAGCGTCATATTGTCTAAACAGTACGAAAAGGCGACAGAGCTTACTTTGAAGGATCACAAAATGATCATGGATTTTATGAAGGACAGAAACGCAGAGGGTGCCAAAACTGCTATGAGTCTTCATATTATACATACTATTGATAGCTTTGGATTGAAGGATATACTTGATAAGTAGGAATTAGACTGTAGTAATTTATAAATATAGAGTTTTCCTGCATATAAAATATAATAAAGTAAATAATAAAAGAATATTAAAAATAGAGGAAAAATATATCTTTAAAGGCGAATAAAGTATATAATATATTTATTTGAATGAGAAAGATAGATAGATATTTTAAATATGATAAAGGGAGGCTCTTTTATGACACCAGAAATAAGAGAAAAGTTACTAGGTCTAATAAACGACAAAGCATACAATCCTCTAAAAAAAGAAGAATTGGCGTTGATATTTGATATACATTCTTGTGAAATGCCGATGTTTAATAATTTTTTAGAAGAATTACAAAATGATGGATATATAGTTATAACAAAAAAAGGAAGAGTTATGGCACCTAGTGCTATGGGATATTTCGTAGGAAAATTCGTATCTCATAGAAGAGGATTTGGGTTTGTCGAATCAGATGAAGAATTTGTACAAGATTTATTTATAAATCCAGAAGATATAAATGGAGCTTTGAATGGCGATAGAGTCATGGCCGAAATAACAAAACCTGCTACAGAAGGAAGAAGAGCAGAGGGCGCTATAGTAAAGGTAATAAAAAGAGAAACTGATACTATAATAGGTCTTTTCCAATCTAACAAGAACTTTGGATTTGTCGTTCCAGACGACAAGAAATTCAACCAAGACATTTATATTCCAAACAAGTTTTTCTCTGGAGCAAAGGACAACGACAAGGTAGTCTGCAAGATAACTATGTGGCCAATAGAAGGCAGAAAACCAGAAGGTAAAATAATCGAGGTAATCGGTCAAAAAGGAGAGCGTGGAGTAGAGATAGATTCTATAATAAGAGCTCACGGTCTTCCTGAGGAATTCCCACAAAAGGTAATAGACGAAGCTGAACATGTGAGTATTCCGATACCAGAAGAGGAAATAGCTAGAAGACTTGATTTAAGAGATTTAAAGACATTTACAATAGATGGCGATGATGCAAAGGACTTAGACGACGCTGTATCAATAGAAGTATTGCCAAGTGGAAACTACAAATTAGGAGTACATATTGCAGATGTATCTCACTACGTAAGAGAACACTCTAAGCTAGATAAAGAGGCTATAAAGAGAGCTACATCAGTTTATCTAGTGGATAAAGTAATACCAATGCTTCCAAAGCAGCTATCAAATGGAGTTTGTAGTTTAAATCCTTTTGAGGATAAATTAACTCTATCAGTATTTATGGAAATAAATGCAGATGGAAAGGTTATAAAATACGATATAGCAGAATCTGTGATAAATTCAAAGGCTAGAATGACTTACACAGAGGTATCTGATATATTAGAAAAGGACGACGAAAAGCTAAAAAATACTTTCGCAAGCTTAGTAGACGACTTCAAGCATGCAGAAGAACTAGCTAAGATCCTTATGAAAAGAAGAGCTAGAAGAGGCTCAATCGACTTTGATTTCCCTGAATCAAAAATAATATTAAATTCAGAGGGAAAAGTAGTAGATATCAAATCATACGAGAGAAGAATATCTAATAAAATGATAGAAGAATTTATGCTTGTAACTAATGAAACAGTAGCTGAACATTTCTTCTGGCTAGCGGTGCCATTTGTCTATAGAATACATGAAATACCTGCAGCAGAAAAGATGGAAACTTTAAATAAATTTATAGCTACTTTTGGGTATTCATTTAAAGGAGATTTAGAAGAAATACATCCTAAGGAAATACAAAGGGTATTAGGATTAATAAAAGGAAAACCAGAGGAACAAGCAATCAGTACAATCATGCTTAGAAGTATGAGACAGGCTAGATATGCTCCTCACTGTGTGGGACATTTTGGTTTAGCGGCACAGTATTACTGCCACTTTACGTCACCTATAAGAAGATATCCAGATTTACAAATACACAGAATAATAAAGGAACAGTTAAACGGAAAGCTTACAGAAAAGAGAAGTGAACAGCTTGCAAATATAGTAGAGTACGCATCTAACCAATCTTCAGAGAGAGAAAGAGAAGCTGATTTAGCTGAAAGAGATGTACACGATTACTACAAAGCAGTCTATATGGAGGATAGAATCGGTGAAGAGTACGATGGAATAGTTTCTAGCGTGACTTCATTTGGAATGTTTGTAGAGCTTGAAAATACTGTAGAAGGTCTAGTTAGAATGGTAGATATGAATGACGATTTCTACAATTATAATGAAGACACTTATTCATTAATTGGAGAGAGAACTAAAAACGTATATAGAATTGGTGATCAAGTTAGAATCAAGGTCAGCAAGGTAAATGTAGATTTTAGGGAAATAGACTTCGAGCTTGTAAAATAGATAAATCAATGTGTTAAAAGTATATATAAATAATAAAAAATATATAATAATACATTAAAAATAGTTGATAAAAAAAACTGAAAGGGATATTATAAAAATGTAATTGTTAATATTTACATTTATAATATTCCTTTATTTTTTTGATTTATTTTTAGGTAAATATATAAATGCATTGAATGGAGGAATGATAATGGTAGATCCGATAGAATATAGTTATGAAGACTTTCCAGAATCTACAACCGTTACTAAGGGTATGAATGTAATCGAATTCGAGGATGAGATTACATCAGTAGTATGTAAAAGATATGTGAATTATGTAGAAAGAGATGGAAAAAGTCTAAAATTACAATTTCTAATGCCTTACTATACTGTAGAGCATATGGAAAAACTGCCATGTGTAGTATTCGTACAAGGTTCAGGTTGGATAAAACAGAAATTATATTTAAACATAGGCAACCTATCAAAAATTGCAGATAAGGGGTACATAGTTGCAATTGTTCAATACAGATCAGCAGAGGACGCGCCTTTCCCAGCACAAGTACAAGATATCAAAACGGCTATCAGGTTTTTAAGAAAACATGCATCGGAGTACAAAATTGATAAGAACAATATATTTTTATGGGGAGACTCATCAGGAGCACATGTATCTTTGATAACTGGAATAACTAGCGGAGTAACAGAACTAGATACCGATGACTACAATGAATACTCAGATAAAGTAAATGGAATAGTTGACTTCTACGGACCAACGGATATAACAAGGATGAATGAAGCTCCAACTACGGCTGACTATACTGTTCCAGATAGCCCAGTCGGAATATTAATAGGAAAATTGGACGTTACAAAGCACGAGGACAAAGCCCAAAAGGCAAATGTCCTAAATTACATAACAAAGGGTAGAGATATACCTCCGATAATAATTTTCCACGGCAGCAAGGACAGAATAGTTCCGTTTGAACAAAGTGCTATGCTTCATGAAAAATTATTGGCAGAAGGAAAGGAAAGTAGTATTTATAAAATTATGGGGCAAGACCACTGTGGACCTGGATTTTGGCAAGACGAGGTTATAAATTTGATTGATGAATTTTTTGAAAAACATATGAGAAGAATTTAGGGATATTAAAAATAGTAGGTATTTACAATTAAATAGGTATATATTTTTGGATGAATTATGTATGAAATTTTCTTAGAATGGATAGTTCATCCTTTTGTTTTGCAAAAAAATTATTTTAGAAGTTTGCACGGCTTGACGAAATGAATAATGTGTGTTAAATTATAGTTCAGTTTAAAAATAATGAATTGATATTTACACGTTTAGTCGGT
>NZ_JBJDXL010000205.1:0-4862 GCF_051866655.1 Intestinibacter sp. | reverse complement strand
ATATCTGGTTTATATTTTTTTACTATTTTTCTAGATTGTTCTAGACCTTTGCATAATTTAAATACTCTCTTTATATTATCTAAATCTATTTTTCTCTTAAAACCTTGAACTGTGACTGTTTTTAATTCAAAACCTGCCTTTGGAACTATTTCAGATTCAATACCCTTTTTAGTTCCGACAAATAGAATTTCACAATCAGGATTATGTTCTTTTATTTTATTTGCTATGGCTATAGCTGGATATACATGTCCTCCAGTACCACCACCTGCTAATAATACCTTCACTTGATCATCTCCTGTTAATTAATTTTCACTTTCTTTGATATATTCAAAACAATTCCAATTTCACCCATCAGCACTGTGAGCGAGGTTCCTCCATAACTTATAAATGGAAGCGCCACTCCTGTCGCCGGCATAGAAGATGTTGCCACAGCTATATTAAAAGCTGCCTGTATTCCTATTTGAGCTCCTATCCCTATAACTACCATACATGCAAATAAATCCTTTGTCTTCAGAGCAATTCTTACACATCTATAAACTAGTATTACAAATAACATTATAACCAAAATACAGCCTACAAGACCTAGCTCTTCACCTATTATAGCAAAAATAAAGTCATTTTGAGGCTCTGGTATGTAAAAATATTTCTGTCGGCTCTTACCAAGTCCTAAGCCAAAAAGACCTCCTGAACCTATAGCGTAGAGACTTTGTATAACCTGATATCCGCTTCCAAGAGGATCTTGAAATGGATCTAAAAACGCTGTAAATCTCTTAAGTCTATATGGCTCTGCTATTACTAGGGCTATGAATAACCCTACACCCATAATTAGCATACTAAACACAAATTTCATGTTCATACCTGCCACAAATAGCATTATAAAAACTACTATTATAAGTGTTCCCGCAGTAGACATATTCGGCTGTAGCATTATCAGTATAAAAAATATTGACGGCACTATTAAAATAGGTATGACACCTTTTCTTAAAGATTTTATATCGTCATATCTTTTTTCTATGACCTTTGCTGTTATTATTATAGTTACAAACTTCGCTATATCCGACGGTTGAAAGGTCGCCCCTCCTATACCGAGCCATCGTTTTGCCCCGTTAGCCTCTATTCCTAGAGGTGTTAAAACTAATACTAGACATATGACTGTAAATATACAAAGTGGCAGTGAATTCTTCTTCCATATATTATAATCGATATTTGACATAAATATCATACCGCCAAACCCCAATATAGCGTAAATTATATCTCTTTTTAAAAAGAAATAACCGTCATGATGCTTAAATGAAGCCTGAACATAGCTTGCACTAAACACCATGACTATTCCAAACAATACCAACGCAATTGTGGTATAAAAAATCACTAAATCAAACTCCGTCTTCATCCCCTGTGTAATTTGTTTTTTTGTTTTCAAATTTTCATTAGGCATATGAATGACTACCCTCCTCATCGCTATTAGCTTTGAAGGAAGAGATTTAAATTATTATAAGCTATTTACATTATCTTTGAAGTCGCGTCCTCTCACTTCAAAGCTTGTGTACATATCCCAGCTTGCACATGCTGGAGAAAGTAAAACAACATCTCCTTCATTTGCAAGCTCTTGAGAAACTTTTACTGCTTCTTTCATATCATTTACTCTTTTAATTGTTTCAAATCCTTTAGCTTTTGCACAAGCTTCTATTTTTGGTGCAGTTGCACCCATTAATACTAAAGCTTTTACATTTTCCTTGGCAATGTCTAAAAGTTCATCGTAAGCACTATCCTTATCGTATCCTCCAGCTATTAATATTATAGGATTTTTGTAAGAAGTAACTGCTTTAATAGTTGAATCTGGATTAGTACCCTTTGAGTCGTTTACATACATAACTCCATCAAGAGTTCTTACATATTCTAATCTATGCTCTACTGCTTTGAAAGTTTTTAAAACCTCTCTAATGACGTCTAAATCTACACCTAGTACATATGCACCTATAGCTGCTGCCATGCAGTTTTCTAGGTTATGTCCCCCCGGTAAGCTAAGTTCATCTTTATTTAGAAGTACTATTTCTTTATCTACATTTATTATTATATTTCCTTCGTCGTTTACATATACTCCTCTTACATCTTGTGATTTTCTTGAGAAGTATAAAACTTGAGAGTTGCATTTACTTGCCAATTCTCTGACAGCTTCATCGTCGTAATTTAATATTGTAAAATCATTTTCGCCTTGATTTTTAAATATGTTAGCTTTTGCCATTATATAATTTTCCATAGTATGGTGTCTATTTAAATGGTCTGGTGAAAGATTAAGTATCATACTTACTCTCGGTTTAAAATCTACTATACTTTCTAATTGGAAACTACTAAGCTCTGTTACTAAGACAGAATTTTTATCTGCTATGCCAACAGTTTCTATTACTGGTTTACCTATATTTCCAACTACATAAGTGTCCTCCTTAGCAGCTTTAAATATTTCACCTACTAAAGATGTAGTTGTTGTCTTTCCATTTGTACCTGTTATACCGACAAATGTAGGATTATCCAAAAGTCTATAAGCTAATTCTACTTCTCCAATTACTTCTATATCACTTGAATATAATTTTTTTATAAAAGGTAGATCAAGAGGTACTCCTGGAGATACTACAGCTAAATCAATATGTGATACTTCCTCTGGATGGTATCCAAGTATATATTTTGCATTTTTTATGTCTTTTAATTCATTTAATATATCTGATAATTTTTCTTCTGTTTTTATATCGTTAACTGTTATATTAGCTTCTAATTTATCTAATAATTTGATAGTTGATATACCAGTTTTTGCTAAACCTATAAGCAATACATTCTTTCCTTTTAAATCCATTTTCTTTACCCCCATCACTTACTTAAAATACTGCTAAAACACCTATCCAACATAAAACTATAGTTGCAATCCAGAATATGAATACAACTCTTGTTTCTGGCCATCCACATTGTTCGAAATGGTGATGAAGTGGTGCCATTTTAAATATTCTCTTTCCATGTGTTAATTTGAAATAGCTTACTTGTAGCATAACAGATAGAGCTTCTGCTAAGTATATAAATCCTACTATTACTATTAAAAGAGGTGAATTAGTAAGAGTAGCAAAAGCAACTACTGCTCCACCTAATGCCATAGAGCCTGTATCTCCCATAAACACCTTAGCAGGATATGAATTAAATGCTAAAAATCCTAGGCAAGCACCAGCTGTTGCCGCAGCAAGTATTGCAACATCAGAATTAGATAGTGATACTGCAAATATCATAAAGAAAGTAGATACTATTAAAGTAACTCCTGATGCTAAACCATCAAGTCCATCTGTTAAATTTACTGCATTTACAGTTCCTATTATAAATATCATCATAAATGGAATATATAATATTCCTAAATTTATTACGTAATCTGTAAATGGTATCATAAGCTGTGTAGCACTTGGTGATGCACTATATTGATAATAAGCGACATATAAAGCAAGAGCAAATTGTAGTATTATCTTTTGATAAGCTTTAAGTCCTAAAGATCTTTTCATTTTTATTTTTATAAAGTCATCTAAAAATCCTACAAATCCAAATCCAACTATGCAAATTAAACCAACTATTAGACTTTGGCTTATATTAGCTCTAGTAAGCCCTGTAATTAATATAGCCACTATCATCATTATTCCACCCATTGTAGGTGTTCCATTTTTAGCTAAGTGTGATTGAGGTCCTTCATCTCTGACCGTTTGACCAAATTTAAATCTAGCAAGCATTGGTATAAATATTGGTCCAAGTATTATTACTATTAAAAAACCAATCATTGCTGTATACGTAAGTTCTGTAATTCCTAACATTATTTAAAACTCCTCTCCCTGTTGTTTCATCTTTTTAATTTAATATTTCTCATTTGCAATTATTAACTTTTTTTATGCTAAATATTCCTTTTTAAAATTAAAGTTTTTCTTTTGATGACTATATAATATTATCTGCATCTCCAATCTTAATAATTATATACCAAATTGATTTATTTTTGAAGATATTTATAATAGTAAGTCTTATTTTATAATTATTTTATGTATTATTTTTTAATAATGCTCGATAATTAAATGTCTAGAGTTTTATAATGTAGTTTTTTATCGTCAGTTTTTAAAATACAAGGATATACTAGAGCCCTCATTTACTTTGATACCTGGCTTTGGAAACATATCTGTGACTATGGCTTTATCATCTACCTCTATGTCTGTATCTAAATTTGATTCTAAATTATTTTCTTCTAGTATTTTAGTAGCTTCTTTTATAGTTAAGTTTCTGACATCTGGAATTTCAACCTGTTTTTTCTCATTTTCTGCTTTTTCTTCTTCTGTATAAACCTTTTTAATACCTAGATATTCTAAGCTTTGACTCATAACTTCCTTTATAATAGGTCCAGCTGTAGTTGAACCAAATGCGACTACATCTGTAGGCTCATCGACTATTGCCAGTACTACTATTTGTGGGTCATCACATGGAGCAACACCTACAAAGGAACAGATATATTTTCCCTGTGCGTATTTTCCATCTATGACCTTTTGAGCTGTTCCTGTCTTTCCGCCGAGTCTATATCCAGGCAAATAAGCTATTTTACCTCCTCCATCTGTTACGACGGACTGCATTACTTCTAGCATTTTTTTAGATGTATCATTAGAAACCACTTGTCTTACAGTTTTTGGTTCAATCTCTTCTGTTATATTGCCTTCATTATCTGTATAAGCCTTTACAAGTCTAGGCTGCATAAGATTTCCATCGTTTGCAATAGCAGAGACAGCTGTGATTAGCTGTATAGGTGTTACTGATATAGATTGACCAAAAGAAATAGTTGCTAGTTCTACAGGTCCAACGTCTTT
>NZ_JBJDXL010000204.1:0-4890 GCF_051866655.1 Intestinibacter sp. | reverse complement strand
AGTACAACGAAGGAAAAAGTGAAGCTCAGACAATATTATACGAGGATACATCTACCATAGTAAATCAATTATCGTCTAATATAATGAAATGTATAACTATAGCATTGGTATCATTTATATCCTTAGTAATAATAATTTCACTAATTATGATGTTTGTCATTACCTATATATCTGTATTACAAAGAAAAAATGAAGTATGTATACTGAGAGTATTAGGAGCTAGAAGACGAGACATATTAAGAATGTTTAATGTTGAAAATGGAGTTATAGGATTTTTATCAGGAGTTTTAGGCGTTATTATAGCTTATATTTTTATAATACCTTTAAATTATATATTAAAGAGTACTACAGAGCTATCTAATATAGCCATTTTAAAGCCTAAATACGCTGTACTGCTGATAATTACGAGTATAGTAATAACTCTAGTCGGAGGATTTATTCCAGCTAAAATAGCTTCGAAAAAGGATCCTGTCGAGTTTTTAAAAAGTGAATAGAAAAACATAAAAGACGATTACAAATTTTATAATTTTTATTGTAATCGTCTTTATTTATTTATTCTATATTGTCTATAATTTCAAATGCTTCTATTAATCTAGGTAGATATTTTGGTGATGGGAATCTAAATCTAATAGAGTTTTTACCTACAGATTTAAATGAAGCACAAGATATAACACCTATTTTTAATTTAGCAAATTCCTTTTCTAAATCAATATCCTTGTTTTTATGAGTTACCATCATTATAGATACAGTATCTCCGTTTTCAGAGATGCTTAAATTTTTGTAGTCTTTTACTATTTTGCTCTTCATTTCGGCGTTTGCTTTTCTCATTTCTACTAAAAAGTCGTAATCGCCTACAACCTTAGCTGCAACAGCTCTAGTTACAGATGTCATTTCATAAGGTGTATTTATATTTTTCATAGCCTTAGTTAAGTTTTCGTTTTGAACTATGTATCCACCTCTAAGACCTGCAAGTCCGTAAGCCTTAGAGAAAGTCTTTGTAACTATTAGGTTTTCGTATTTTGGAACTAGAGTTACTGCTGAATTTTTAGAATCCATGTAATCTCCGTAAGCTTCGTCTACTAATACAACTACATTTTTATCGTATGCAGCCTTTAATACTTTTTCTATATCTTCTATTGGTATTATTTGTCCAGTAGGATTGTTTGGATTATCTAGATAAATTAATTTTAAATCTTCTGTTATCATGTCGATAAATTCATCTGCTATAAATTTATAGTTGTTTTCAGGCTTTAATGTGTAAGTATCGAATACGCCGCCGACCATTTCAACATCTGTACCGTATTCAGGAAATTGTGGAGCTAGTCCTAAAACCTTATCTCCATTTTCTATGAAAAGCTTGTTTATTAAGAATAAAGCAGCTATAGAACCGTCACATAAAACTATGTTGTCATCATTTATTTTTGTGTCAGTGTATTTTTTCCAGAAATCAGCTATAGCCTTTTTAACAGTAAGTGAATGAGGGTAGTCCTTCATTATTGTATAGTCGATAGAGTTAAACGCATCTATTGCGGCATCTGAAAATGATACTATATTGATACCTTCCGCGCAGTCGATATCTATATTGTTAAAAGCGTCTTCACCTTCAATTGCATATGTTTCTTTTATTTGAGATGCAATTGATTTTTTAATTCTGTATTCCATAAAATTATCCCCCTTATTTCAAACTAATTATATGGTAATGGATTCCAGTTATTGGAATGTCAATATGTTATTATATAAATTAGGTCTAATAAAATATATTAGACCTAATTTCAAAATTATATTATTTATTATTTTTAAATCGATTTATCAGCGATATCTAAAATCCTACCATCCGTTTATAACTGATAGTGCTTCGTCAGATATTTTACCAGCTATTAAATCTTGTATAGCTTCTTCGATTATAGCTATAGATTTGTCTATTTGTTCGTAAGTTATAACAAGTGGTGGTTGAACTCTTAAAGTACATTCTCCAAGAGATATTAAAACTAAACCATTTTGTTGACATTGATAGATTATTTTAGTAGTAGTGTTTTTATCAGGTAGGTCTACACCTATTGATAATCCAAGTCCACGAACGTCTTTTATTATGTCGTATTTCTTTTGTAATTCTAAGAATTTATTTTTAAAGTATTCACCTTTTACTCTAGATTGTTCTACTAAACCTTCTCTTTCGAATATTTCTAACATTTTTAATGCAGCAGCACAAACTGTTGAGTTTCCTGACATTGTAAATAAGTGAGCTGGAGCATCTAAGCTGTCCATTATTTCAGTTTTACCCATTACAATACCCATTGGAAGTCCTGCACCTGATGATTTACCCATAACTATTAGGTCTGGTTCAACATCGAAGTTTTCTATAGCGAAGAATTTACCACTTCTTCCCCAAGCTTGTTGTATTTCATCAACTATGAATAAAATACCGTGTTTTTTACATAATTCAGCTAAACCTTGTACATATTTTTTAGGTGGTACGATTATACCAGCATCTCCTGCTATTGGTTCAAAGAATATAGCTGCAACTTCTTCTGGTGGTAAGTATAGGCTGAATGCAGTTTCTATTTCTTTTAAGCATTCTAAGTTACAAGATTCTTCACATTTTCCATATGGGCATGTGATACATTTTGGATAGTTAAAATGATAAACATCAGGTATCATAGCACCCATTTTTCTTCTCATGTTTAAGCTTATTGCAGATATAGATATAGCACCGAAAGTACTTCCATGATAAGCTCCGTTGAAAGATATTAATTTATTTCTTCCTGTATATCCTTTAGCTAATTTTATAGCAGCATCTATTGATTCAGATCCTGTAGTTGAGAATAAAACTTTTTTGTTGTTGTCCCCTGGATATAATTCTATTAATTTTTCAGCGTATTCAACAGGTTCTTTACAAGAGAAGTAAACTATTGAAAATTGAGCTAATTTAGACATTTGTTCTTTGACAGCTTCTGCTACTTCTTCGTTACCATGTCCTATATTTGCTGAAGAAGCACTTGATAGTAAGTCTATATATTCTTTACCTTCGTAATCGTAAAGAAGAGCACCTTTTCCTGATTCAAATGCTATTGGACAGTATGGTAGTTTTTGAGTTTTTGCTAATACTTCTAATTCTCTAGCACATATTTCTTTGCTTGTTGATAATGAACTCATTTCAATTCCCCCTATTTCATAACTTTTAATATATAATTTTTAACATATATATTAGATAGATTTAAACACATTGATATATAAATCTATTTTAAATATTTTCTGAAAATTTATCGTAACATAGCGATGTATACCTCAAATGTATTCAAGATAACGATTTTACGATAAATTAATATATATTTAATAATAAAACTTAAATCGAATAAAAGCAATCTAATTTGACAAAAAAATTACTTTTTTAGCAAAAAATATTTATTATAGTGAAAGAAATTACGTTATATTATAGTCAAAAATTTGTATAAAAAAATATTTGAAATAAGAGGAAAGTTTATTATTTTAAAAGCTCTTCTTCGATTGATTTATATACATTTTGCATAAGTAAATTGAATTTTTGAGTGCTATCGAAGTAGTTTTTTACTAGAGGTGTTTGAAATACCTTTGAGTATTCTCTGTCTAGCTGAGAGATTTTTCTATTGGCTTCATCTATTTTATATCTAGTGTAAATTTTATCCTTTTTACTCATATAATTATCGAGCTGTTTTTTTATATTTTTATTTTTTTCTATTTCTCTTTTGTATTTATTCATAGTTTTAAATTCATCGCTATTTTTTATAAGCTTAGCCAGCTCTTGAGCCATTTGATTTATATTCATAAAAATCCTCCCTTTCTTCTATAGTATATTTTATAGAAATAGGGGAGGATGTAGAACTTTTAATTTATTGATGTTAAGTCATTTAAGAATAATTCAAAAAATACTCCGTCATTTGGATCTATATCGTATTTACCAGTATATTCGATACATTTAAATATAAAATCTGATGCTATTTTTATAGAGTCTTTTAAGCTGTGGTCGTTAGTTATAAGCCCTGTGATTATAGATGTAAATATATCTCCAGTTCCGCTGTATGATTTGTTGTTGTACTTTAGTGAATAAGAAAACGACTCGTCTTTATCTCTATCGTATCCCAAGTTTACTATCTCATCGCCGATTATTATACCTGTTATTACGACTTTTTTAGGACCTAGATCGGATATTTCTTTAGCTAAGTCTAGGGCTTCTTCGATTGTGTAGTTTGTGTGGTATTTGTTTCCTGTTAAAAGACAGGCTTCAGTCAAGTTTGGAGTTACTAAGTCTGATATTTTAACTAAATCCTTTATTTTATTACATATATTGTCGTCAAAGGTTTGGTAGTAATCACCACCATCTCCCATGACAGGGTCTACTATTACGTAGGCACCTTTATTATTTTCGATAAATTCACAAACCATATCTATTTGATCTATAGAGCCTAAAAAACCGCTGTATATAGTGTCGAAGCTCACATCTAATTCCTTCCAAGTTTTACCGTATTCCTCCATTTGAGATGTCAAATCTAAGTAAGTAAATTTTGGGTATCCAGTTTGGCTAGATAGTATAGCTGTCGGATATGGACAGCATTGAGTTTTTAATGCAGATAATATCGGAATTGCCACTGTAAGCGAGCATTTTCCGATTCCTGACATATCGTTTATTGCGGCTACCTTTTTAATCATAAATATTCCTCCGTTAATTAAAAAATTGCATAGGTATATTTTACTATTAAATGTAGGCGTGTGAGTAGACTTATTTATAAATTTTATAAAACAAAATTTGTACTAGTACAATTAAATAGAAAAATATGTAAATAATATTGGATAATTATTGTCTAATATTTTGGATATACTAATAAAAATTATAATAATTATAGAAATGGTTAATCA
>NZ_JBJDXL010000203.1:0-4907 GCF_051866655.1 Intestinibacter sp. | reverse complement strand
ATTATCTAGTATGCTTTTTAAATAATTTGTATCTATTTCCTGTCCTTTTTTTAAATTAAAGGAAAAGACCAATTCCTTGTAAATCGCCATAAAGAATTTTTCGTCTACATATATATTAACTCTGTCGTCGTTTTTCTTTTGAGCTTCTATTTTTGTTATAATTGCCATGTGTACTCTCCTCACTTTTTGTTAATATTTATATTATACTATATAAAAAATTATTGACAAAAAATAATCATTTTTTACTTTACATAATTAAAATGATATAATACTGTATATATTTGTGATAAAAAAGGAGAATTTTGATGAGTGTTTATGATTTAGTTATCGAGTCTACATTTTGTAACAATGATAAGATAGCGGATTTTGAAAAAAATTATGAAGGATTGAGAGTTGGTGTTTTAGGAGGTACATTTGACCCTATACACTACGCACATTTAGCAACAGTGGAATTTATTAGATGTAAATATAAATTAGATAAAATCATACTTATACCAGCAGGAGATCCTCCACATAAGTTATGGAATATTACTAATAAGTACGATAGATACAATATGGTACTTTTAGCTATTGCACAAAACAAGGATTTTTTAGCATTTAATACTGAAATTGAAAAAAAAGGAAAGACATATACAGTAGATACACTTAGATACTTAAAAAAGAATTATCCGACTGCTGAATTTTTCTTTATAACAGGTGCAGATGCTATTTGTGATATAGAAGAGTGGAAGGATGTAGAAGAAAATTTCAAGCTAGCTACCTTTATAGCTGCTACCAGACCAGGGATAAGCTTGCTTACAGCTCAAGATAAAATAGAAAGCCTTGAGAGAAAATACAATGCCAATATAATAAATGTATATGTTCCATCTCTAGATATTTCTTCTACATATATAAGAGATCAATTAAAAAAAGGGAACTCAGTGAGATATTTAATTCCTGAAAGCGTAGAGAGATATATAATGGAAAAGAATTTATATGGAGTTGGAGATGAATAATTTGGAGACAGAAAAAATAATAGAGCAATTAAAAAAAATGTTAAAGCCTAAGAGATTAAAGCATTCTATAAATGTAGCAAATTGTGCAGTAAAATTAAGCGAGATATATGGATATGATAAAGATAAAGCTTATTTAGCAGGGCTTGTACATGACTGTGCAAAATACTTTACAAAGGACCAGATTGAAGCATATGTCAAAAAATACGATATAATATTAGATCCTATGGAAGTAGATAGTATAGCCTTATCTCACAGCGTTATTGGATCTTATGTGATTCAGGATGTATTTAATATAGAAGATGTGGATATAATAAATGCAGTGAGGTATCATACTACTGGAAGGGAAAATATGACAATACTGGAAAAGATAATATTTATTGCCGATATGATTGAAGAAGGTAGAGATTTTCCTGGAGTAGAAGAGCTTAGAGAATTATCTTTTGGAGGACAACTAGATAAGGCTCTAATCACTTCATTTAATAATACGATAAAATTTGTTATAGAAAACGACCAGTTAATTCATCTAAGAAGTGTAAGTGCCAGAAATTATCTTATGCAAGAAAATCGTTAAATTTATTGGTTCAAGTCGAATATTATGATATAATTAATAAATATGTTATTTTATATGAAAGAGAGGTAAATTAATGACAGTTGAACAAATGGTAAAAGTTGCATACGATGCAATTGATGATAAATTAGGTCAAGATATAGCGATTATTAATATAGGAAAAGTATCTAGTCTTTGTGATTACTTTGTAATAGCTACAGGTTCTTCAGCTAGACAAGTAAAGGCAATAGCTGACAGTGTACAAGATGCATTGACTGAAGAAGGTATAGAGCCAAGAGCTAAAGAAGGATATGAAACACAAAGCTGGATATTACTTGATTATGGAGATATAATAGTACATGTATTTGACGAAGAAAATAGAGGATTTTACAACCTTGAAAAATTATGGAAAGATGCTCCATATGTAGATGTTGACACTTTAAACTAAAAATGATAATATATTGAATTATAGTGAAAATTTGAAAATTTTATCAAATAAACTAAAGTAGTAGGTAATATAATTTATTCAGAGAGCTAATGGCAGGTGTGAATTAGTTAAATGGTATTGCTGAACTTGTTAGTATCAAATTATTTGGCCGTGGTTGGCTTATAGACCATCTAAGTGAGTCTTTTATAGGCTAATTAGGGTGGTACCGCGAGAAGAATATATATCCTCGTCCCTAAACAAATTATGTTTAGGGACGAGGATTTTTGTATTTTATACAATTATAAATTTTTTAACTATGATAGGTATAATTTTCTTATAAAATAAATTTGATAATAAACAAGAAATTTATTTAACACAATTAGGAGGTAGGACAATGAGCGTTTACAATTTTAAAAAAGTAGAAGCTAAATGGCAAAAAAAATGGGAAGAAACAAATCAATATAAAACTGATACAAGAGATACTTCAAAACCTTTATATTACACACTAGAAATGTTCCCATACCCATCAGGAAAAATACATATGGGTCACGTTAGAAACTATTCAATAGGTGACGTAGTAGCAAGATTCAAGAAAATGGAAGGATATAATGTACTACATCCAATGGGATGGGATTCATTTGGTCTTCCAGCTGAAAATGCAGCTATAAAACATGGAATACATCCAGCAAAATGGACTTATGAAAACATAGACGATATGAAAAATCAATTAAAATTATTAGGATTAAGCTATGACTGGGAAAGAGAATTAGCTACATCTAATCCTGATTACTATAAATTTACACAAGAAATATTCTTAAAATTCTTAGAAGCAGGTCTTGCATATAAGAAAAAATCTTATGTAAACTGGTGTCCATCTTGCGAAACTGTTCTTGCAAATGAACAAGTTGTAGGCGGACAATGTGAAAGATGTGACTCTGTAGTAGTTAAAAAAGAACTAGAACAATGGTATTTCAAAACTACTGAATTTGCAGAAGAATTATTAAATGATTTGGATACTTTAGAAGGTTGGCCTGAAAAAGTTAAAACAATGCAAAGAAACTGGATAGGAAAATCTCACGGTTCTGAATTAGTATTCGATATAGAAGGAACAGACGAAAAAATGGTAGTTTACACTACTAGACCTGATACTACTTACGGTGTTACTTTCATGTGTTTAGCTCCAGAAAGTCCACTAGTTAAAGAATTAGTTGCTGGTACTGAATACGAAGAAAAAGTAAATGAATTCGTTCAAAAAATGCATACTAAAACTGAAATTGAAAGAACTGCTGCAGATGCTGAAAAAGAAGGTATGTTCATAGGTAAATACGTAATAAACCCAGTTAATGGTAAGAGAGTACCTCTTTGGATAGCAAACTATATATTAATGGACTATGGTACTGGTGCAATAATGGCAGTTCCAGCACATGACGATAGAGATAGAGATTTCGCTGAAAAATACAACCTTGATATAATACCAGTTATAGATGAAGACGGTAAATTAATAAACTCAGAAGAATTTAACGGATTAGATTACAAAACAGCTCAAGATAAGATAACTGAAAAATTAGCTAAAGAAGGAAGAGGTAAAAAGACTGTTAACTACAGACTTAGAGACTGGTTATTATCAAGACAAAGATATTGGGGAGTTCCAATACCAGTAGTTTATTGTGAAGACTGTGGTATAGTTCCAGTAAACAAAGAAGATTTACCAATATTACTTCCAACAGACGTTGAATTTACAGGAAAAGGTGAATCACCACTTACTACTTCAAAGACTTTCGTAAATACTGTTTGTCCAAAATGTGGTAAACCAGCTACTAGAGATGTAGATACAATGGATACATTCGTTGACTCATCTTGGTACTTCTTAAGATATATAGACAACAAAAACGAAGAAAAAATGTTCGATTCAGATGTAGTAAATAAATGGATGCCAGTAGATCAATATATCGGTGGTGTAGAACATGCTATAATGCATTTACTTTACGCAAGATTCTTCGTAAAAGCATTAAAGAAAATTGGAATGGTAGACTTCGACGAACCATTTAAAAACCTACTTACTCAAGGTATGGTATTAATGGATGGTAGCAAAATGAGTAAATCTAAAGGTAATACAGTTTCACCTCTTGAAATAATAGATGAATACGGTGCTGATACTGCTAGATTATTCGTATTATTCGCTGCTCCACCAGAAAGAGATCTAGACTGGTCTGAACAAGGTGTTGAAGGATGCTTTAGATTCTTAAACAGAGTTTACAGATTAGTTGATGAATTAAAAGACATAGTAAAATCTAGCGCTGAAATAAAAGTTTCAACTAAAGAAGATAAAGCTATGAGATATACTATACATTCTACACTTAAAAAAGTTACAGATGATTTAAGTGAAAAATTCGGATTTAATACTGCTATAGCAGCATTAATGGAATTAATAAACGAAATGTACAAATACAAAGAATTAGATACTAGAAATGATGGAATAATCAAAGAAGGTATCGAAACTATAATAACTATACTTGCTCCATTTACACCACATATGGGTGAAGAATTATGGGAAATGATAGGTAAAGAAGGAAGCATATTCGATATAAGCTGGCCAAAATTCGATGAAAAAGCTCTAGTTAAGGACGAAGTTGAAATAGTAGTTCAAGTTAACGGTAAAGTAAGAGCTAAATTAAGTATAGATGCAAACATGTCTAAAGAAGATATGGAAAAAGTTGCTTTAGAAAACGAAAAAGTAAAAGCTTCTATAGAAGGCAAAAATGTAGTTAAAGTTGTAGCTGTACCTAAAAAATTAGTTAATATAGTTGTAAAATAATTATAAAAATTAGCATATACAGAGGATGTTACGATATCGTAGCATCCTTTTTTTGGCTCTCTAGGATAAAGATTTTCTTATAACATATAGAAAATTATATTCATTTAAAAAATATATACAAAT
>NZ_JBJDXL010000202.1:0-4911 GCF_051866655.1 Intestinibacter sp. | reverse complement strand
AGCACAGAAGGAAATACTGATCCTAAAGGATACGATGAAATCGTATATGATGGAAGAAATTATAGTCCTTTTGTTTAAAATTATAGACTAATTAATAAAAAATATTTTACTTAATACCAAGGAGGATAAAGCGATGAAAAAAGCTGTATATTTTTTCTGTACAGATTACGAAAGAGATGAAGTCGCACCGAGAGTGTTAGATTATTCAAAGGGAAATTACGATTTAAAGCTTGCTGATTTTAAATTTGCAGATAGAGATGTATACGAATACACAGATGATATGGGTAATTTATTTTCATATGTAGAAACTGACAAGGTTTTGAGCTATGACTACGATTTATACATACCTCTTCTAAATAAATATTTTGGAGATTACGATGTGGCAGGAGTTGTAAACTGGCACGGTGGTAAAAATGCCCCAGACAAAATACTTACTGTTCATTCAACAGGAGATGTAGTAGGCAAGGTATTTGCTCCATCAAATCCAATTTACCTTAGAAATCTACTACTTGCAATAGAAGAAAACCGTGTAAAAGAGGGATTAGATGATTTTACGACAATGACAGAGGCTACACATTGGACTGGTACTATCCAAGGTCAAGATATAAACCTAATAGATAAATACCAAGTTCCTATATTCGACATAGAAATAGGCAGTACGCTTGAAAGCTGGAAAAATCCAATTGCAGTATGCATACTTGCAAATTCTCTTTTAAGAGTTTTTGACAATGAAAAGGATCCTTCCTTAAATGATATCAAGGTTTTACTTTGCACAGGTGGAATGCACTTTGAAGAGAGCTTTTCAAATATAATATTAAACACAGAAAAACCAATTTCAATTGGACATGTATTATCTGGCCAATGGATGGTTCAAGGTGAATACGACAAGGATGAAAACTATCAATACCTAAAGAAATGCGTTGAGTCAATCTCTATGAAGGTAGACGGAATAGTTTTCCACGATAACATAAAATCAGCATATAAGAATCAAGTTAAAAAGCTTGGAGAAGAGCTAGGTATACCAGTTTTTAAGTATAAAAAACTAAAAAATCCTAAAGATTTACCACTATAAAATTATTAAAATAAAACAAAATAAGGGAGCTATATAAACAGACTCGTTTTATATACTCCCATTTATTTTTTCAATTTTAAAGCTTTAATCTACTGTACTCTCATTCTTTTTCTTTTTAATATGTTTTCCAACTATCTCATTTACATCAGTTATTGTCACAAAAGCAGAATAATCATCTGCTGCCACTATTCGCTTAAGCTCTGGAATTTCTATTCTCGTCACAACTGCATATAAAACGACCTTTTTACCGCTTATAAGCCCTTCACCTTCTAGCATTGTAACTGTTCTACCTAGATGCTTGTATATACTATTTGCAATCTCTTCACCGTGGTTAGTTATAATCATAGCTGCTTTTGCCTGTTCTAGACCCTCAGATACCATATCGATAATTTTAAAGGTTATAAAATAAGTAAGAATAGAATACAATGCTCTATCCCATCCGAATAACAAGCTAGCTGTAGCATATATAAAGAAGTTAAAGAACATAACTACTTGACCTACAGAAAATGACATCTTCTTGCTGATCAATATAGCGACTACCTCTGTACCATCTAAGCATGCTCCGTATCTAATTACAAAACCAACACCAATACCTAATAAGACTCCTCCAAAAACTGTTGCAAGTAATATATCATTTGTCAATTCTTCTACAGGTTTAAATTGCTCTAATAAAATAGAAAATACTACCATTGCATAAGCAGCTTTTATTAAAAAGCTTTTTCCTAATTGTTTATATCCTAAAATCAAAAATGGTATATTTAATACCAAAGTAAGTATACTTAATTGAATCTTAGTCACATAACTCAACATGATAGATATACCTATTATACCACCGTCAATTATATTATTAGGAACTAAAAATATTTCTAGGGCTACAGCTGCAAAGGCAGCACCAATAGTAATGAGTAAAAAAGAAATGAATTGATCTAGTAGACTTTTGTTGTTACTCTGATTCGTCATACTAATACCCCTTTTCTTATTTAGATTATAAGTATCCAAAATATAAATTTTATACTTTCTTATAAAATCCTCTTTATTTTTTATATTTTTTACAATTTTTTAACATTTTCGACCCTCCCACATTTACAAAATATGGATTTAATATATAATAATTATGTATGTTATTTTAATTAATCGATATATTATACAACTAGAAAGGATTATATTTATGGAGTTAACTCATTTATTTCTCTTATGTCCATTTATGTTTTTAGCTGGATTTGTTGATTCTGTAGCAGGTGGTGGTGGATTAATTTCAATACCTGCGTATATGGCTACAGGGATGCCTATGCATTTCGTATATGGATGTAATAAATTTTCTAATTCATGTGGAACTACTTTAGCCACAGTGAAATATTTCAAAGAAGGAGCTCTTGATTTAAAGGTTGCAGTCGTATCTGCAATCGGCGCTTTCATAGGCGCAGGAATAGCCACAAAAATTGTACTTCTTTTAGATAATGATTTGTTGAAAAAAATGCTTATAATAATACTTCCTATTATGGCATTTATTATTTTATTTAGATTAAACAAAATCGAAATAAAAGACTCTGAAGATACTCAAAAGAAAAAAAGCTCATTTTTAGCATTATTAATAGGATTTATCTGCGGTGGCTATGATGGTTTATTCGGTCCAGGTACTGGAACTATCGCTATTATGGCATTTGCACTTATACTTAAATACGAAATAACAACAGCATCAGGAAATGCAAAGCTATTAAATTTAATGTCTAATTACGCATCTGTAATCGGATATTTTATCTCTGGAAGTATCTATTTCCAATTTGCTATACCTTGTGCTATATTCAATATAGCTGGAAGTTATATTGGCTCAAGCCTAGCCATAAAAAACGGAATAAAATTCATAAGACCTATGATGGTCGTAGTCGTAGTTCTTTTATTAGGAAAAACAATATTAGAAATGATTTAAAGGCTATTAGCTCTTATGTTATTTTATGATTCAAATTTGATATTTATTCAAAAAGTCAGTAAGATGGAATTTCCCATACTACTGACTTTTATAATTTCTATATTCTATAAAACTCTTCTAGCATTTACATAAGCGTTTTGATAATAACTACTATTAAAATCTGCAATTGCTATTTTCTTCTGACTGTAAGATGCATGTATTATCTTTCCATCTCCTATGTAAAGTCCGACATGTGATACAGCCCCATTATTTGAGCCATTAGTATCAAAAAATACTAAATCTCCTGCTCTCAAATTACTCTTACTTACATATGTACCGTATTTACTTTGTGCACTTGAAGTTCTAGGTAGAGTTATTCCTGCTTTATTTTTAAATACATAATATGTAAATCCTGAACAGTCGAAGCTATTTGGTCCTTGGGCTCCCCATACATATGGTTTTCCAAGCTGACTCTTAGCATAAGCAACTACTGCACTCGCACTTGTTGATACTGAACTAGAGCTACCACTACCACTTGTTGAACTTGAACTTGAAGACGGTTTAGAGCTTTGTAAATATGAACTATCTACATATCCTGTTTTTCCATTATAGTTTATTTTAGACCAACCATTAGATGTCGATAAAACTGTTACTTTTTCTTGATAGTCTAATTTTCCTATTTTAGAATAGCTAGTTGATGGTCCTGTTCTTACATTTAATCCCACTGTAGCATTTACGTACTTAGTAGTTCCGCTACTTTGAGAAGCCCCACTTGATGAACTGTAGCCTGATACATAGTCCTTGTATATATATCCAGTTTTACTGTTGTATTTTGCTTTTACCCAATTTCCACTAGTGCCTAGAACCTCTACATAGCTTCCTTTTGAAATTGTAGTTATTCTAGAGTAGCTAGTCGATGGTCCTGTTCTAAAATTTACGTTTGCTGTTACAGTTTTTAAAGATGTAACATAATCCTTGTGGACATAACCAGTATCATTTCCGTATTTTACATTGATCCAATTTCCTTTTTGACCTAAATAAGTTAATTCATATCCTTTGTATAATTTTTTTATTACAGAGTAATCCATAGAAGGTCCTTTTCTAAAGTTTACTCTCGCTGTCACTGTTATAGTTTGGCTTGCTGCCTCTACTTGAGATATATCCGCTAATGGCATTACTATTGCAGATGCCATAACAGCAGCACTAGCAATTGCATAAGATTTATTTATACTCATAATTTAAATCCCCCATTTCTAGTAAATTTTTACCTTATATAGATATTGTTACATTTTTGTAACTTTTTTGCAAGTGTTTTTTGTTACTTTTCTGTTACTTTTATAAGTTGTAACTTTTTCCAATAAAAAAGAACCTCTCTATTAATCGCTATTTTTCAACTAATAGACAGGCTCTTTTAACATATCTCAAACTTATTTATTGTTATTTTTTACAATATTTACAATAACTTCCTTTGCCTTTAACATTTCTTCTACAACTGCATATTCATAATATCCATGAAAATTATATCCACCTGTAAATAAATTAGGTGTAGGAAGACCCATATATGAAAGTCTCGCACCATCAGTACCACCACGAATTGGAACTACTTTTGGCTCTACATCTGCTTGCTTCATAGCTTCTTTAGCTAAATCAACTACATACATAACTGGTTCTATTTTCTCTCTCATATTGTAATAGCTGTCTTTTATATCGACTAAAATTCTATCCTCTCCATATTTTTGTTGTAGGATTTTAGCGATTTCTCTTATTTTATTTTTCTTTATTTCTAATTTTTCTAAGTCAAAATCTCTAAGTATGTAAGATAGCTTAGCTTGATCTACTTCACCACTCATTGAGTTAAGCATATAAAAACCTTCGTATCCCTTTGTTTTTTCTGGTACCTCGTCTTTTGGTACCATAGAGTGAAATTCAGATG
>NZ_JBJDXL010000201.1:0-4949 GCF_051866655.1 Intestinibacter sp. | reverse complement strand
GATTGTTTAATTTATCCATAAAAGCCATAGTTTAATATCCCTTCTTTCGTATTCATATAGTAATTTTATTATATAGTATATCGAATATGAAAACAAATAATAATATATGTTTTATATAGATTGATGAGAAATTTAAAACATATGATATAATAAATAGATAGAAAATAATTTACTTGACAAAAATTTGAAAGGTTGTAATAGTAATTTAAGGAGGTAGTATAGCCTATGAATAGAGATGATTTTTTAAATATGTATGGCTTAGATGAATATTCTTTGATAGAGTTAGGTATAAATTGGATAGATTTATATAATATACTACAAGATTATAAGAAATCAATTGATATTTATGATGCTAAAATAACCTATGTGGCGAATGTACTTAGAGAACATCCAAAAGTCCATTCTGTAAAAGCTAGAGTAAAAGACCCTAAAAGGCTATTACAAAAGATGGTTAGAAAAACTCCTGATAGAAGAAGGAAATATGGAGCTCATTTTAATTTTAGTATAGAAAATTATAAAGACGAAGTTACAGATTTAATGGGAATTCGTGCAATACATATTTTTAAGGATGACTGGGAAGAAATACACAATTTCATAACTAATAAATGGAATGTTATTGAGATTGTAGCGAATATAAGAGAGGGCGACAATGTAAAGACGTTCGAAGAAAAATCTATTCCTGTTAGATCTAGAGTTTCTGGATATAGATCTGTTCATTATCTTATTAAATACGGAGCAGAACACGATTTATCGACTATAGAAATACAAGTCAGAACTATCTTTGAAGAGGGATATGGCGAAATAGATCACCAGCTTAGATATAGCCATGATGGAGACATTCCAGAGGTATTAGCTCAAAATCTAATGCTGTTAAATAGAATTGCAGGAAGCTCTGATGAGATGGCGTCGCTTATAAATATGCTAAATCAAAGCTTTAGCGATATTGAATATAAATACAACAAAAAATTGAAAAATAAAAACGATATGCTCAGAAATTTGCGCCAAAAAATCTATGAAAATGACTCTTTAAGTAAAGAGGAGAGACAGTCTATAGTAAATGATATAGATAATATAATTTGGGGGGATAGACCAAAGAATTTGAGGAGGTAATAAATGACACAAAAGAAAATATTATTTTTTGATATTGATGGTACATTGATTTCAGAAGTAAACAATGAAATACCAGAAAGTACGAAAAATGCACTTAAAAAAGCTCAAGAAAATGGACATATAACTATTATAAACACAGGTAGAACTAGAGCTTTAGTAGAACCAAGATTAGAAGATATGGGGTTTGATGGATATATCTGTGGATGTGGAACTTATATAGAGGTAAATGGCAAAGTATTGTACCATAAAAGCATAGAAAAAAATAAGTATAAGGAAATAATAAACTTTTTAAATGAAAATGAAATGGAAACTATAATTGAGGGAGAAAAAGCAATATTTATGGATTATGACAGCAAGAGCAAGGATGTTCAAGCTATAATTAAGAACTTTGAAAAAAGAGGATTCCCTATGAAACCTTATACAAGTGATGAATTGTATTTCGATAAGTTTTTTGCCACATTAAAAAATAGCGATAAATTAGAAAATATAGTTGAGTATCTTGAGAATGAAGGCTTTGACTATATAGATAGAGGTTCAAATAATATAGAGGTTGTTCCAAAAGGACATTCAAAGGCAACAGGTATGGAGTTTTTATTAAATTATTTTAATTTAAAAAAAGAAAATAGCTATGCATTTGGAGATAGCTACAACGATACTGCTATGTTTGAATTTTGTCCAAATGGAGTATTAATGGCAAATGGAGAGAAAGATCTATCTAAAATCGTAAAATTTGTAACAAAAGATGTAGATGATGATGGCATACAATATGCATTACAACATTTCAATATAGTATAAATAATAGAGATGCTGAAAATATAAATATTTCGGCATCTTTTTCATTTATATAGAAAAAATTTTGTTTATAATACGTGAAAAAATTATATTTCTTATTTTATTATTTTAAATAAAATTATATTAATATATAATTTGTTAATTATATTAAGGTAAAAAATTTTTCATATGGATATAATTAAAATAACTAAATATTCAGACAAGGAGTGCATACGTATGGAAAAAATAAGTACAGGGATAAAAGGCTTCGATGATATCATGGGTGGATGGTACCCTGGTGATAATGTCGTATGGCAGGTTGAAGATATAAATAACTATAGACATGTAGCAAACGTTTTCGCAAAAAAATCAATAGCAGATGGAAAAAAAGTAAATTATATTCGATTTGGAAAAGGAAATCCAATAATCGATGATTTAGATTCAGTTAATTTATTTGAACTAGACTTGGAAAAGGGATTTGAAGAATTTACAATGTCTGTTCACCACATAATAAAGACACAAAGTGAAAATGCAGTTTATGTATTTGATAGTCTTACATATATACAAAGAGGATGGTATTCAGACTTAATGACAGTAAACTTCTTCAAGGTTACATGTCCTTATCTGTATAAAATTGGAGCAGTAGCGTATTTTTCAATAAAGAGAAATTCTTATACTTATGAAACTATAGCTAAAATAAGAGAAACTACACAGGTTTTAATGGATATATACAATGTAGAAGGTAATTTCTATATACATCCATTAAAGGTTGAAGATAGATATACTCCTATTTTATTCTTCCCACATAAAATCGATGGAGATGAAGTTACTACTATAACTTCAAGTGGAGAAGCTTCAAAGCTATTTTCAAATTTCGACTGGCGAAATAAAAGACTTGGTTATTGGAGAATAAATTTCAACAAGGCAAAGGCTGCACTTAACCAAGATGAAGTCACTCAAAATAGAATGAAGGATATTTTAATAAAAATATTAGTTGGTAAGGACAGTAAAATCCACGATATGTGCCAAAAATACTTTACTTTAGAGGATATGGTGCAAATTGCATCTCGTGAAATCGGTACAGGATTTATAGGTGGTAAGAGTATAGGTATGCTTATGGCTACTGCTATCGTAAGTAAATCAGAAGAAACTAAAGAATATTTTAAAGATATATTAGAGCCACATGACTCATTTTACATTGGGACAGATGTTTTCTATTCTTATATAGTTGAAAATGGATTATGGGATTTACGAATGAAGCAAAAAACTGATGAAGGTTATTTTGTATATGCTAAAGAATTGCAGGATGGATTAAAGAATGGTAAATTCTCTCAAATGATAGAAGAGCAATTTATGCACTTATTGGAATACTATGGACAATGTCCTATAGTTGTAAGATCAAGTTCGCTTCTAGAAGATAACTTTGGTAATGCTTTTGCAGGTAAATACGACAGTGTTTTCTGTATAAATCAAGGTACACCAGAAGCTAGATTAAAGGATTTTGAAGATGCAATAAGAACAGTATATGCAAGTACAATGAATGAAGACGCATTAAATTACAGAAAAAATCGTGGGTTAGACAAACGTGATGAACAAATGGCTATCTTGGTTCAAAGGGTTTCAGGAGATTATTATGGAGAATATTACTTCCCTCATGTAGCTGGAGTTGCAAACTCATCAAATTTATATGTTTGGAATAAGAAGATAGATATGGATGCAGGTATGCTTAGACTTGTATTTGGTCTTGGTACAAGAGCCGTTGATAGAGTTAATAATGACTACGTTAGAATAGTTGCATTAGATGATCCAACTAGACTTCCTGCTATGACTAAGAAGGATCCTCAAAAATTCTGTCAACATTATGTGGATGTATTAAATTTAAATACAAATAGTGTGGAAACAGTGACAGTAAATGATGCTGTTAAAAATAATTTAAAGACACAAAGTAGCTTATTTGGTTCAAAGGACAAAGACACAGAAGAAAGATTCAAGAGAGTAGGAATAGATACATCTAATATACCATTTGTATTGAATTTTGAAAGATTGTTGAGAAGTACGAAATTTGCTGAAGCTATGAGAAAAATATTAAAGGTGGTTTCATCAAAATACAATTATCCTGTAGATATTGAGTATACTGCTAACTTTGATAGACAAGGTCATTTTAGAATAAACATAGTTCAATGTAGACCATTGCAAACTAGAGGTCTAGGTAAGACAGTAGAATTACCTAAATTAGAGGATTCTAGCTCATGCTTATTCTCATCACAAGGAAACTTCATGGGTGGTAATGTAAGACTTGCTATAGATTATATAGTATTTATATCTTCAGATGATTATCTAAAATTATCAGAGGTTGAAAAATACGATATAGCTAGACAGGTTGGATTTGTAAACAAGGAGTTAAAAGGAAAGAATGCAATGCTTATGGGACCAGGTAGATGGGGTAGTAGTAACCCAGCACTTGGAGTACCTGTTAAATTTACAGAGCTATGTAATATGTCTGTAATGTGTGAAATAGCTTATAGTAATCAAGATTTGATGCCTGAATTATCTTATGGAAGTCACTTCTTCCAAGACTTAGTAGAAACAGGAATCTTCTATGTTGCATTATTTGATAATAAGAGCGATGTAATATTTAATGAATATAAATTGAGAGAAAAAGAAAACATAGTAAAACAAATTGTAAAAGACAATAATATAAATGAAGATGTAATTAAAGTATATGATACAAAAGGACTTCAAATTTATTCTGATATAACTGAACAAATTGTAACTTGTTCTTAATATCTAAATAATATACTGTTGATATAGTATAAAATTAAAAGGCTTCTGAAAAATTATTTTTCAGTAAGCCTTTTTTAATGAAAAAAAAGAGGTCTAAAAATACTTTAGACACTCTCTTTCAATTGATTATAAAGGATATGGTATAAATATAGTTTATTTATGTGGTATTACATATATATTAATTGGAAATTAGAATAATCCTGATATTACTCCGTTTTCATCAACGTCAATCTTTTCAGCTGCTGGAACTTTTGGAAGTCCTGGCATCTTCATTATTTCACCAG
>NZ_JBJDXL010000200.1:0-4951 GCF_051866655.1 Intestinibacter sp. | reverse complement strand
CTACAACCTTATTTTACTAGATATTAATTTGCCTAATGAAAATGGATTTGAGATTTGCAAGAGGATAAAGGAGAATAATTCTGTTCCAATTATATTTGTAACTAGCAGAAACTCAGAAGAGGATGAATTAAGAAGTATTATAACAGGTGGAAGTGACTTTATAACTAAGCCTTATAATAAGTATATTTTACTGGAAAAAATAAAGAGACGATTAAAGGAATCGAATCCAGTTAACTATAGAGAGCTTGTGGTCAGAGATGTTGTACTGGATTTACATCTATCTCTGATTAAGTATAAAGGCAAGGAGGTAGAGTTAACGAGAAACGAATTTAGAATAATGTACTATTTGTTTCTAAATGCAGGAAACTACATAACTAAGGAAAAATTTATGGAGGATTTGTGGAATGATAAATTCTACATAGATGAAAATATCCTATGTGTAAACATAAATAGAGTTAGAAGAAAGCTAGAGGATATAGGACTTAAGGATTTTATAAAAACTGTAAGAGGTAGGGGTTATAGTATATGAAGTTTATAGATTATATTGAAGAGAGAATTTGGTTTGTGATATTTCAGGTTTCTGTGATTTTTTTGATATCTATATATTTTAAATTATTCGAACTACCTGCTGAAGCGGTTGTCATCTTAGATGGGATTTGGATATTAGGCATGATGGTATACCTTTTTGTTTCATATTCAATGAAAAAGAAGGAATACAATGAAATAACATCTATAGTAGATAATCTGGATGAAAAATATCTAATAGCAGAGATCTTAAAAAAACCTAAAAATTTTAAGAACGAAGCATATTATTATGCCTTAAAGAAAGCATGTAAATCTATGAATGATAAAATAACTGATTTAGAAAGTGATATAAAAGACTATCATGATTACATAGAGAGCTTTGTACATGAAATTAAAACTCCGATATCAGCGATTTCATTATTATGTGATAATAGACAAGATATGAATATAAAAAGTGAAGTAAACAAAATTAATAATTTTGTAGAGCAGATGCTGTTTTACGCTAGAAGTGATAATGTAGAGAAGGATTATTTTATTAAGAAAATAAGCTTGGAGGATCTAGTTCATACGGTCATCATGGATTACAGAGAGAATTTAATGCAAAATAGAATATGCTTAGATATAGATAATTTGCAAAATTATGTTTATACAGATGAAAAATGGTTAGTATTTATAATAGGTCAGATTTTGCAAAATTCTATAAAATATATGGATAAAGAAGACAAGTTAATTAAAATATACAGCTTAAATAAAAAAAATAAAATTGTCATGGTTATTGAAGATAACGGGCAGGGGATAAGAGATTGCGATTTGCCAAGAGTATTTGATTATGGGTTTACTGGAACCGATAGAAATAAAGAGTACTCCACAGGGATTGGTCTATATCTCTGCAAGAAGCTATGTGGTCGTTTGAATTTAAGTATAGATATAGAATCGATATATAAAAAGTTCACGCGAGTTACTATTGTATTCCCAAAAACTAATTTATATAAAGAAGAATAGTTGCTATTAATTTAGCGACTTTTTTTATGTGAAAAAATATTTTATGAAGTTCAAAAAATATGTTGACAGAATTATAATTATGCAATTATAATTAAATTAATAAAACGTGAAACCGGTTTCAAGAAACATGAAACAGGGAGCATTTAAGTAAGAGGTGATTAAAATGGCAAGCATTAGAGAAGTAGCTAAGATGGCGAACGTTTCTCCTGCAACAGTATCAAGAGTAATAAATGGAACAGCTAAAGTGGATGAGCAAAAAAAACAAAGAGTTCTTGAGGCTATTGATGAAACGGGTTTCAAACCGAATGAATTAGCTAGAGCGCTATTTAAAAAATCATCTAAAATCATAGGAATGATTGTTCCAAATATTGAAAATCCATTCTTCAACGAATTGGCAAGAGTTATTGAAAAGGAAGCCTATGAAAATGGATATAGAATATTACTTTGTAATTCTGATGACAATGAAGAAAAAGAATTGATGAACATACAAATGTTAAATCAATTAAAGGCAGATGGAATTATCATCATGACAAATAGTAGTAGGACTGCACAAGAAGTAGAAAAATACGATTTTCCTGTAGTGTTAGTAGATAGAAAGTTTTCTAGTGATAAGGAAATGGCAGTAGTAGAAGCTGACAACTACAAAGGTGGAAGAATGGCAACAGAGCATTTAATAAAATGTGGTTGTAAAAGTATTGTATGTATGAGAGGACCTCAATCACTTTCAAGTGCAAAACAAAGATATTTGGGATATAGAGACATTTGTAAGGAATATGGACTAAATGAACAATATATAGAATGTGATTACAGCTATGAATCTGGTCTTAAACAAACAAAGGAATTAATAAAAAAATATCCTGATGTAGATGGGATTATAGCTAGTAATGATATGGTTGCGATTTCTGTTTATAAGGTAGTTTCAAAAAAAGGATATCGTGTACCAGAGGATATTCAAATTATAGGCTTTGATAATATTAGTTTCAGTTGGTTGTCTACACCTGAAATAACTACTATTGCTCAGCCGATAAAAAAAATGGGAAAGAAAGCAGCTCAGATTATTATTCAACATAAAAAGGGAGAAGAAATAGAAAAAGAAAATGTATTTGATGTTAAGCTTATACAACGTCAAACTACAAAAATAAAGGGGTGAAAAATATGAAACTAGCAGTAGTGGGTAGCATTAATACAGACATGACAGTGACAGCAGAGAGAATTCCACTGAAGGGTGAAACTTTATTAGGTGATAGTATTAGCTACATCCCAGGTGGAAAAGGTGCTAATCAAGCAGTTGCAATGGCAAAGCTTGGTGCAGAGGTAGAAATGTTTGGGTGTATTGGTGACGACAGTAATGGACAAAAGATGATAGAAAACATGAAAAACGTTGGAATAAAGACAGAACATATAAAAGTATTAGAAGGTGTTCCAACTGGTATAGCAATGATTACTGTTGGGGAAAACGATAACACAATCATAGTAGTTCCAGGAGCAAATGGAAAAGTAGACAAGGATTATGTAGATGGTATAAAGGATGTACTACAAACTTATGATATGGTAGTTCTTCAACATGAAATTCCACTAGATACAGTACATTATATAGTAGAGTTTTGTGCAGAAAAAAATATACCAGTTGTATTAAACCCAGCTCCAGCAGCTAAAGTTCCAATGGAAATTATAGAAAAGGTAACTTATTTAACACCTAATGAGCATGAAGCAGTATTAATATTTGGAGATGAGATGACTACAGAAGAGCTTCTTAAAAAATATCCTGAAAAATTATTAATCACTCAAGGATCAAGAGGAGTTTCTACATGTTTAAAATCAGGTGAAATTTTAACAGTGCCAGCTAGACCTGCAAAGGTTGTAGATACAACAGGTGCTGGGGATACTTTAAACGGTGCTTTTTCTGTGCAAATAGCAGGTGGTGCAAACATAAAGGATGCTTTAACTTTTGCAAATACAGCAGCTAGCTTATCTACAGAAAAGTTTGGAGCACAAAGTGGTATGCCAACTGTTCAAGAAGTAGAAAAAGAGCTTGGAGGTAAATAGTTTTGAAAAGACATGGAATTTTAAATAGTGATATATCAAGTGTTCTTTCTTATATGGGACATACAGATCGTATATGTATAGCTGACTGTGGTCTTCCAATCCCAGAAGAAACAGAAAGAATTGACTTAGCAGTTAAATTTGGACAACCAACTTTTATGGAGCTTTTAAAAGTAGTTGGTGATGACATGAAGATAGAAAAAATAGTTTTAGCAGAAGAAATAAAAGAAAATAATCCAAAGGTTTTAGCTGAAATAAACGATTATTTTGCTGGACAAGAGGTAGAAGTAGAATTTGTTTCTCATGTTGAACTAAAAGAAATGACAAAAGAATGTAAGGCTGTCATACGTACAGGGGAGACAACTCCTTATGCGAATATAATTTTACAGTCTGGATGCATTTTTTAATAAGGGGGGAAAGACATGCAGATTGAAATGCGTGGAATTGACAAGTCATTTGGTGGTAACGCAGTTTTAAAGAGTGCAGGTTTTTTATTAGATGATGGAGAAATTCATGCACTTATGGGAGAAAACGGTGCTGGTAAATCTACATTAATGAAGATTTTAACAGGTGTTTACACTAAAGATGCGGGTACAGTTTTAGTAGATGGAAAAGAAGTATGCTATAACAATCCGCAAGAAGCCGAAAAAGCAGGAATCGTATTTATTCATCAAGAGTTAAACGTATTATTCGATTTAACAGTTGAAGAAAATATGTTTCTAGGCAAAGAAATAAAAAAAGCATTTGGTGTATGTGACAAAAAAGCGATGAGAAAAAAGGTAAAAGAAATCCTAGATATGCTTGGTGTAAAAATAGATCCAGGTCAAAGAATGGATGAATTATCTATAGGACAACAACAAATGATAGAAATTGCAAAAGCACTAATGGTAGATGCGAAGGTTATAATAATGGATGAACCAACAGCAGCTTTAACTCAAAGTGAAACAGAAGTACTATTTGAAGTAGTAAATTCACTTAGAAAAAAAGGCGTTTCTATAGTTTATATTTCTCACCGTATGGAGGAAATATTTGAACTATGTGACCGTATTACTGTTCTTAGAGATGGTTCATATATAGGAACAAAGAAAATTTCAGAAATAGACATGAATGATGTAGTTAAAATGATGATAGGTAGAGAAATAGGAGAAAGATACCCAGCTAGAGAATCAGCAATAGGTGATGTAGCCTTTGAAGTAAAAAATTTAAACTGTCCTGGTGTATTTGAAAACGTTTCTTTCCAAGTTCATGCTGGTGAAGTTTTAGGTGTATCTGGATTAATGGGAGCAGGAAGAACAGAAATAATGCAAGCTATATTTGGAAATATGCCTAATGTTACTGGGGATATTTATTTAAACGGTCAAATAATAAAAAATAAAAATCC
>NZ_JBJDXL010000199.1:0-4959 GCF_051866655.1 Intestinibacter sp. | reverse complement strand
ATACATCCATTATATCCATTTACAGAACCTAAATTTATAGCAGCAAATTGCTTATTATTATCTCCAGCATCTGAAGTTCTCCATACTACTATAGTTACTATTTTATTATTTGTTCTTTTATTACTAAATACATAAGTAAGTGTACCTTCTTCTTTAAATCCAACCATAAAATTTGTATTATATGGATGATTATTTTTATTAGAATTTTCAGTATAGAATCCTACTCCTAAAGATCCAAAATCTTCTGGACATTTATAACTTCCACCATCACTGCCATCTTTTTTCAAGTTATCATGAATACCTCCTTGAAGTAAATATATAGCAGAATGTCCTGCAACATCAGCTAAATTTCTTCTAATAATATCATAAGAAAGTCCTACTGCTTGTCCTACATCAGATTTATTACCATTGGCATCTTTACCGCCAATTTGTTGTAATAAATACATATTGTCTACATAATTATCAGATTTTCCCCAAAAAGAATATATTTTAGTAGCATCGTCGTCTTTATATCCGGCATCAGCTCCTAAATATAGTACTTCTCCACTATTAGATATAATATCAGTACCTACTGTTACACTAGCCCCTCCTACCATTACAGATAGTTCACCATTTGTCATATTTGTATATATACAAGGTCTTAATTCATTTATAATAGCAGTAGTATAATTAGGATCAGTTAGATTTCCAGTAAGTCTTCTTATAAGTCTTCCTTCAATATTAGAAATGGTTATAATAGGATCTTCTCCCTCTTTTGTAGTAGAAGTTTCATAAGTCCCTTCTGTATAAAGCTGAGAATCATTGATTAATTCGATCCATTCTAATGCGTTTTTATATTCATTATCAGTAATCACTCCATTTCTTTTTAATTCTACTAATTTGGAATTTACATTGCCATTTCTTAAATTTTCAAAAGTAATAGAATAATTTGCTTTTTCTAATAGATTACGTAAATTGGTAACATTTCTATTATTATCAAAAGTACTTAGTTCTTCATCTGTAATATCTATATATTCGGAATTATTAGCAGATAATTCTCCAGAAGGTTTATTTATTATTTGGCTATTATTATCATAAGTAATAGTTGTATTTGATAAATCTTCTAAAGAAAACCATCCTGCATTATAATCTCCAAATAAAGAATTAGCATCTTCAGATTCTAATTTAGTAGTTACTTTTATTTTGGCATTAGATAATTTCCAATCTTGATATAAATTAGCTCTAATGCTACTACTATTAGTTGGTTTTTCAGAACTATAGATAAATGGAGAATCTGCACCATTTTGAGTTGGATTATTAAGATAGTCTAATTCAAAATCAGAACTATCAATATCGTATTCACATTTTAATTTAAATTTAGGAATATACTTAGATGGAACCTGTAATACGGAAAAATTAGATTCTTCATTTTTTATATATTCCTCATTAAAATATCCAGTAGTCCATAAAAATCTATAAAATGTTCTAATTTGATTTCCTGTGTTTAATCCAGTTGTAGTAACAGTTATTTTAACACAGTAAAGATTATTTTTTAATAATTCATTAGATTTTAGTGTATACTTAGGTGGCTTGTTCTCTAAAGCTTTTATACCTACTACACTATTAGCTATATAATCTTTATTTGATATACCAGAACTATATGTATCTTTATAATTTAAATCATACGGAAGATTTAATGTTTCTGTATAATTTCCATTATAATTACCATTTATAGTAGATCCACAAATAAATTTATTCTTATAAATAGTGTTATAATAAATATCAAAAAATTCAAATGATACTTCTTTTATAGATTCTCCCTCTAACAGATTGGTATCTAATCCATAATTTATTCTTATTTTATTATTATCTACATAATATCTCCATTCATTTAATATTATATTGCCAGTTCCAAATAAACTAAAATTGACTATGCCAGTTCTAGCTAAAGCCTCACAAGCACCTAATTGAGTATAAGGAGTTATTTTATATTTTAATATTTGATCTCTTGTAAAATCATCTAAAGAATAAGATATAGTATTGTTTCCAGATGAGGTAGTTAATCCAAAATTACCATGATTAGATTCAAATTTAACTCCAGTAAATTTAATAAGTTCATTATCTGGTTTAGCCCATCCTGAATTATTAAAAGTTAATTTAAAAGAAACTTTTTCTGAACTATTCTCATCTGAGTATTTAACATCAGAAGATCCAATTTTTTGTGAGATTTCTTTATTAGAAGAAACGCTTCTACTAACTACAAAATCATCTAAAGTTTCTAATTCTACTATTAATATTAATTTACCAGATTTCTTACCTTTATAAACTAATAATTGATCAAAAGCCTTTCTATATCCATCTACTGTAGATAAATCTCCAGGACTTCCAAATATTAATCCTCTAGAATATACTCCATCAACTTTACATTCTTCATCTATATAATTAATTATTCCATAATCATCTATAATTGCTGGATGAAATGTAATTGCTCTGGCATTACTAGTACTATAATAACTTAATAAGTCATATCCAGTTCCAGAAATAAACAATCCAAATTTATCTCCAGGATTTAAATACATATCATCTGGCATTACATCTATTCTTTTATAATATGTTGTAAGAGTATCTCCCGAACTAAAATCTGATTTAGATACAGAGATATTCTTTTTTCCTATTTCATCTTGAGTTAAATTCCTTTCAGGAGAAGGAAAACTACCTAATTGTCCTTTTTTAGTTAGAGGATTATATGATGCTACATAAATTATTCCTCCATATTCTTTAACTCCTAATGGAACAAATCCTGTAGGTAATTTAGCTGTCTCTACTCTTCCATTACCTAAATCATTTTGTAAAACAAATTCATTTCCATTCATGGTAATGAGAGTAGCATTTAAAGCATTAGTAAGGACATTATTAGGAGTAGTAATAGGGTTTAGGTCAGTTATTAATCCTTCATTAAAAACATTAGTTGCCTCTAATTTACTCATAATTATTTATTTAGTGATTTAAAGCCTTCCTTCTTTCTATAAAATAGATATTCAGCTTTATCCGTTACATAATCATTTTCTAGTGTTTTATATCCTAAATCTACAATATATGGAACTCTAAAAAAGTATTCCTTATTATATTCATTAATTTTACATTCATCTAATATTTTATATAGCATTATAGTTCCAAAATTAAACCATTTTCTTTTTCTTCCTCTTCCTTTCTGTTGAGATAGATAATTATTATATTGTTCTTCTGTCAATCCAAAATAATAATAGCCATCCCATTTTATCTTTCTCTTATTATATAATATTCTGATTTTAGTAGTCATTTTCTTTATATAATAAAAGAAATGTTTTAAGGAATCATAAGTTAGTCTGCCTATATAAAATAAATACTTATTTTTTACCTTATCTTGTATCATTGTATCAGCTCCATACATATTATGTAAATATATAGACTTTAATCCAAATGATAATATCTTCTTAATGTCTTCTTTAGGAACTAAAGGAAATTTATCATGAATTATATCTATATAATCAAACATATTTTTCATTGCCATAATTTTGTTTTTATGGCAAAAATAAGATAATTTAGGATATTTTCCAAATGATATAAGAGATTATTAATAATATACCATTCCATTATTGGTATTCTCTGTAATTATATCTTTTAGATTATTACTAAGATATACTGGCTTCTTTATTTCCCTTTCATTGGCAATAAACATGAATTGCATTTGATTACCTGAAAAATCAGATTTTAAATAATCTACATCAAGCCATTTTCCGTTTCTTCTAGCTTGTTTAAATTCTTCTCCACTAGTTCTTACTATATTTAAGTAACATTCTCTTTTAGTGGGAAATTTAAATGTTACATTATTCTGAATAATATCTAAGAGTATTACTTTTATAGCATATAGAAACACTTGTAATACTAATTCATCTTTATCTTGATACCCTATCGTTTTTTTAAGATCAGAAGAACTAATACTTAATCTCTTATTATTAAAGTTTTCAAATAACTCTGTAACATTAAAAGCATAACCCGTTGCATAATTATTCATATTATCGTATTGGTTTATAACTCTTATTATATACTTTTCTATTCCATGAACTTTTGGCGTCTAGTACTTCATTCATGGTGTTTTGATCTAGGTAGCTGACGCGAGCAGAGTCACAATACTTTAACCACTGTTGATAGAGATATTGAGCTAGTTGAATTATATTTTGATTGTTAGTTATCCATCCTTGTTTCTGTTTAGTGGCAAATGCTATATAAGTAGCTATAGCTAAAGCTTCTTTTTCATTTACTTGAGGGAGTCCGTCTTCATCTAATATAACTCCTTTATATAGTATATTAACTTTTCCATAGTCTTTATCAAAGTAAAGAGTATCTCCAACTCTCTCATATTTAGCATACTTACCACTAGCATATAATGGAGCCTGATATAATTTTCTGGCTTCTATATATTGTTCTGTAAATTGTGAGTTATAATCTCCATTAACTGTTTTATTTGTACTATAGTTCCAATCTTCATGATTATATGTTACTGCCTCTATAATATCACAATTACAAGGTAATTGTACAGAAAAATCATCACAGGAAACATCAGCAGAATATCTATATAATCTAACTGTTTTATTTCCTATAAGATTCCAAGCTGTTAATCCTAATTCCTCAAATTGTTCTGGCTCTAATTCCAAACCATATAAAGAATTAGCTATAGTATATATATAATTAAAATCATTCATCGTGGTACTTGATCATTAATAGTTGGAACTGGAGCCAACTGACGATAAAATCTTATTTTTTTCTCAGTAAGTCTCCTTTTTATCTCATTATTAATAAAGGTGAAATTATCAATATCATTAATAGGACAACATCCATAATGTTCTAATTGTCTAGGATCTTTAAAAATAGCTGTAACTGAGATTTGTTTTAATAAAGGTGCATTAAATACAAAACAGTCATACATATTATTTTCATTTG
>NZ_JBJDXL010000198.1:0-4965 GCF_051866655.1 Intestinibacter sp. | reverse complement strand
ATACAATTCCTTTCATTCTTATTAAATTATATTTTTATAATACTAAAAAAGACGAGCTTTTTAAAGTCCGCCTTTCTCAGTTTAATTACCAGCCCATTTCCATAAGCCATGTATTTACTTTTTCTTCACGCTGTTTTTCTGTACCAATTTCCAATCTGTCCAAAAAAAGCTCTCCACAAATACTACCATCTACTAAATATAAAATTCGGCTGCACTTACTGGCGACCTTGCTATCATGCGTTACCATCAAAATCGTCATACCTTCACGATTAAGCTTTAATAATTCATTCATAACTTCGCCTGCTGCACTCTTATTCAATGCGCCTGTAGGTTCATCTGCAAACAAAATTTCAGGGTGATTTATTATACTTCTGCAAATACAAGCTCTCTGAAGCTGTCCTCCAGAAACCTGTGTAATACTACGCTCTTGCAAATCAGAAACCGATAATTTTTTCATTAACTCTCTAGCAGAATCCTCTAATTCAGCTTTTGATTTTTTCTTCTTATTTACCTTATTCGCCTGTACTGCCGGCAACAAAATATTATCCATTATATTCAGATTGCTCATCATATTCATTTGTTGAAATACAAATCCCATTTTATGTAAACGTAAATTTGATTTTTCATCTTCAGAAAGAGCTGTAATTTCTTTTTCTTTTAACCATACTTTTCCGCTTGATGGTCGATCCATTCCTGCAATGTTGTACAAAAGTGTTGATTTTCCAGAACCAGAGGGTCCCATTATCGCCACCATTTCTCCTAATTTCATTGAAAAAGAAATATTATTTAGTATTTGATTTTTACATAAGTTTTCTACTTTTAATACTTTTTCCATTATATCTATTCCTTTCCTAAACAACATTCAAAGGCTTTGATTTTTTTTATTTCTAAAATTCCAGTCCAAATCGCTATACTCGCCACTACTAAGGAAATAGCAGGAATTAAAAATAACACCTTTTCCCATGCTATGACAAACTCAAAACCATCTGCTCCAAAGGATTTTAGTATAATTCCACATATACTTTCTCCAAAGATATTTCCTATAAGTAAGCCAGATATAATTCCTATTACAGCAGATAAAAGTCCTTTTTCCATGTAAGATTTATTTATACTTTTTGTTGTAAATCCTAGTGCTTTTTGTAAAGAAATAGAATAGCGATTTTTCTCTACAATTAACCTCATAAATAATGTCACCACTACAAAAATTATAAATACTGCAACGCCGATTGCTACTTTTGAAGCTAAGTTTATTTGCTTTAAAGTTTGCCCATAAGTGCCTTCCACATAAGCCTCAATATCCACAACATCTACACCCATTTTACTATAATCCTCTATCCATCTTTCCTTAGATGCAGTTTCATTTAGTGAAACGTATAATATACTCCATATTGTAGGTATATCATCACTACCACTAATATTAATTGCTTTAGCTGTTTTTCCACCGTTAGTAATATCTGAATAAATACCACATACCGTGTAAACTTCTTTTTTATCTCCTACTAACAATTGTAATTTATCATTGATAGATAGACCAAGTTCCTCCGCATTTAAAGTAGACAATGCAATTTCTCCCTCTTTCTTAGGTGATGTTCCTTTTACATAGCTTACGGGAAACACCGTGTGATTTCCTAATTCTACAGTTAAACGTGTACTTGTTCCATCGTCTAAAAAAGCTGAAAAAGATTTAGTTTGAAGTACAGCGTATTTTTCAACTTGCATATCATTTTTCATTCTATTGGAAATTAGTGTTGTCGTTTTATCAATTTCCTCTTTCTGTCTTACATCTATACGTATTTCTCCATCTCCAATCCCCATATATGTCACAAATTTTGGAGAAGAAAGTGTGCTATACAAATTCTGTGGTAAAAGCATTAAAAATGTACAAAATGCGACTACAAAACCAATAAATAAATATTGTCCAATCCATTTTCCTTTTTTATTTTCCTGAACAGAAAACAAAGCCTCTAAAACAGAATATTTTTCTGTCTTTTTCAAATTGTGTAGAATAGAAAAAAGAATGATTGCTTCTACTAAAATTACTGATAATACAGATAATATTTTTACTTTCCAATCATTATCTGAAACACCATACAGATCTTGCATTTGTTTTGCTAAAGGACTTTGAAGCAAATATGCAATGAATAGACCAATAACAGCTCCACATACAGAAAGTAAAATATATTTAGCAAAATACAATTTCCTAATTTCTTTATTTTGTATTCCCAACGCCTTTAGCATACCGACTTCCTTCTTGTCCTTTTCCATTCTCAAAGATAGGATAAATCGAATACAAAGCATTGAAATCAATAATACAACAATACTTATAAAAAAGATTACAAAAATCATCATACCATCAGATAACGCATTGAGCATACGGATAAGAGGCTTCGTAATAGTTGGTCCATTTGCAGGAAGACCTTCTTCAGCATAGGCAGATTCTAAAGTTGCTACATCTGCTTCATCTTGCATTAGAAATTCAATTAAAAATTCTTCCTCACCTTGTTTTTTTATTTTTTCATAATCTATTTTATTTACTAGAAATCGCTTTGAAGAAGACATCATTGAATTCATCTGTGAATCTCTGATGAAACCACCAATAACTAATTCTTCACTGCCAATTTTCATTGTGTCACCGATTTTCAAATTGTATTGAGCTCGATAGCAGACTGGTACATAAACTTCTCCCATAGATACCTCAGGTAATCTATTTTCCATATCTAATAAATAATCAAAACTCTCTCCTTGAACAGTCAAACCATTATCCTGCGTGCTATCTGCAAGGTTATAATCTCCCAAGCTAATCGAGCTATTTTCCAAGTTTAAAAATCTACTAATCTGCCAATCACTTATTTCGGTATGCTCCTCTACAAAATTCAAGATTTCATTTTCATCGAGTGTACCTGCATGCATTTGTAAAAAATCAGGTGTTTTCGCCTCCATCATTAGATTGTCTATAGCCCCTAAAAGATTTGTAAAAAGCAATATCGTAAGAGCAATTAGCATAGCTGAAACAGTCATAAAAATTGTAGTTGTAACAGATAAAAATCTATTATTCTTTATATCATTCCATATCAGTTTTTTAATCATAAGCTCTCCTTTCTAGCATTTTTACGCTTTTAATTGAGTATAGAAATAATGCAGTTATACTTAAAAGAATTCCAGCTAATACAATTACACCTGCTGCACCTCTTCCAACTCCAAATTCAAATTGTATAGCTATTTTATCAGCAGCCATACCAGACACCGCATAAGCCACTACATATCCAATTTGTGATAAAAAGCCAATCATTCCCCATGCTCTACCCTGTAATTCATCTGGAATATTTACTCTGACCAAATAGTCTAAACAATTGTTTATAAACGGTAGTAATGCAAAAAAACAAAAACCGAACAAGCAAATAATATAAATATTCTCTCTTACTCCAATACCTATCATACATATTCCCGATAGAAGTAAAGATTTACATAATATTTTCACGTATTCTTGTTTAATTCCCTTCATGCCGAGAAATAAGCTCGATACCAACATTCCACAGGCACAGAATGTTTCTGCAGTTCCCAATACAACGCTATTCGAAAAATCCAATATTAATGGCTCAATCAAAATCTGTAAAGCTCCCATAAAACAAGTGACTACAGATGACACGATAATCAGAATAAATACACCCTGTTTTTCAGTAATTGCATGCCAACCCTGCTTTAGGCTTTCTTTAAATGACTCTGTATTTTCGATTTTCTTTGAAGCTATTCCCTTTTTTACTATTGCAGTAGTAATTACTGTTAGAATAAATGTACTAATATCGATCAACAATAAAACCTTAATATCGCTAATTGCAAGTAATACACCTGCAATAATTGGAGATATAAGATATCTCGCACTTCCAGCGATACTTACCATACCACTTGCCTTTGAATATTCCTCCTTTGTAAGTAAATCTGTAATTGTAGCACGATAAGATGGTTCTAAAAGTGCTGAAAATACAGAACTTATAAATACACCTATACAAATCTGATAAAGTGCTGCTTGTCCTTGAAGCATACAAATCAAAATATATATAATTCCAAATGCAGAACAACCATCTCCAATTATCATCAATAATCTTCGATCATACCTATCTGCCAGTACACCTGCTGGAATACTAAATAGAAGTGTCGGTAAAAATCCTAATAATGTTACCAATGCCATACTAGCAGCACTCCCAGTTTGATTGAATATATATACACCTAAGCCAAAGCTTGTCAACCCTCCACCAATGGCAGACACCAATTCTCCTGCCCATAGCAACATAAATTTTGAAAAATTACTTTTCATGTAAATACGTCCTCCTTTTATAGACCGTCAGACTGTCGGTTAAAAAGTATAAATAAAGCAAAGAAACTCTTTGTTCCCTTGCTCATTTTATTTATTACTGTGTTGAAAAAGAGGAATAATCGCATCCTTCATACTTCCGTATTCCATTCCCAGCATTCGTTCCACATTATAGATAAAGCCATCTATTTTCTTTTGTCTTTCCTTTTCGCTATATTCTTCCATAGAGTCAAAAGCAATGCAAGAATACAACATAACCATATCTACTACCTCTGCTGGATAATCTGTTTGAAATATTCCTTGTTCAATTCCCTCTTCAATTAAATTTGTAATTAAAGGATTGATACTATCAAGTAGTCTTTCGCGCATTTTCTGATGCATTAAAGCATTTTGTGTTTTATGTACTTGCTCCATAACCTCATAGCCAAGTGCATTGTCGACATTTAATCCCATAATTGCCATAGTAAAACGCTGTAATACAGGTACTTCTTTATTTTTTATAATTACTTTTGCTTTTGTAGCTAACTGATTATTCATTCTTTCAATTATAGCATCTAAAATATCTTCTTTTGATTTAAAGTGATAATATAAAGTACCTCTGGCAATTCCTATTTCCTTTAAAATATCGTTCGTACTCGTGTTGTCAAATCCCTTTA
>NZ_JBJDXL010000197.1:0-4969 GCF_051866655.1 Intestinibacter sp. | reverse complement strand
AAAAAGAGAATGGCGCTGATTAAAAGATTAGCTGCTGTGGTATTGGTGTTGGCAGTGGTCGGAGGAGTATTTTTCTCTGGATTTTTCGTATATGCAGTTCATGGTAGCCCTAAGGTGACTAAGGAATTGATTTACGATAGCTATATAAGTAGTGAGGTCGTGAGTGCTGATAAGATTCCAAACGATTTGAAGCACGCTATCGTGGCGATGGAGGATAGAAGGTTTTATAAGCATAATGGAGTTGATATTAAGTCCTTGGTTAGGGCTGCACTTAATAATTTAGTGACTTCTTCTACTCAGGGGGGAAGTACTATAGATATGCAGGTTTCTAAAAACTTGCTTACGAGTGAGGATAAGACCTACAAGAGAAAGGTTTTGGATATGTACAATGCCCTTCAGATGAATAAGGTCATGACAAAGGATGAGATTTTAAGTGCTTATTTGAACAATATTTATTTGGGTAAATCTGCATATGGAGTTGCCAAGGGGGCTAAGGTTTACTTTAATAAGGATGTATCTGAATTAAATTTAGCACAGTGCGCAATGCTTGCAGGTATCACGAATAACCCTTATAGATTTAATCAGCACGATCAAGCTAAGGCTAGACAAATACAGGTACTTAATGATATGCTAGAACAAGGATATATATCAAAGGATGAGTATCAAGAGGCAGTAGATGATCCGACTTTGTTTGCATCAGAAATAGATTAATTGAGTAGGGAGTTAAATATGTTAAAATTTGTTTACGACGAAAAAGAATATATAATAGAAAAAGATAAAAATGTATGCTTATTAAATGATGAAGAGAAACCAGTGAAGGGCTTGAGCTTAGACGATATACTTGATATGCTTGCTGATTTAGATGAAATAGATTTTGATATTCAATACTATAAGGAAGCATGTGTTGAGTGTCTCGCTGGAGTTAAGGAAAAGCAAAAATTCTTTCCTTTTTTAGAGTATCACTTCTATATATACACTAAAAATCAGAATTTTGTTATAAGTGATATCCAAAAGGAATATGAAGGTCAGTCTTTTAATAAGCTTTTGAAGGCTAAAAAGGTGGACGATAGCTATATAGTTAGTCTTATAATATGTAAAAATTGTCAAGATACGTTGATTCAAATAGAAAACTGTGTAGTTTAAATTTAAATAAAATGATATTTGGGAGAATTATAATGTGTTATTTATAATTCTCTTTTAATGTATAATTTTGTATTATGGGGAGGCATGTATGAATATAAAAAGAATATTGTACTTATTAGTTAGATTGTTTATAGGGTTTTTCTTGTACGGACTTGGAATAGTCGTTATGGTAAATGCTCAAATCGGGCTATCTCCTTGGGATGCGTTTCACCAAGGAATATCACTTAAGACAGGAATTACTATGGGGCAGGCTTCTATAACAGTAGGCCTTGTGATAGTTATATTAGATGCAGTTCTAGGAGAAGGTGTAGGCTGGGGAACTGTGCTTAATATGATTTTTATAGGTGTATTTTTAGATATGATAAAGGCTGCGAATATAATTCCTGTTGCAGATAATTTATTTATGGGAATTATTATGATGATAATAGGGATAATTATTTCTGCAATTGCGACAGTGGTGTATTTAGGTGCAGGGCTTGGAAGTGGTCCGAGAGATGGACTCATGCTTGCACTTAATAAAAAGACGTCTAAGCCTGTTGGAGTTCTTAGAACAGGTATAGAGCTTACAGCATTGGTAAGTGGATGGCTTCTAGGAGGTCAAGTTGGTCTTGGAACTGTCATGAGTGCGTTTGGTCTTGGTTATGCTATTCAGATAGGATTTAAAATTTGCAATATAGATTCTAAAAAAATTAAACATAGAATAATAACAGATGATATTAGATATATAAAGGAATTATTAGAAAATAGAAAAAGTGCGTAAGTTCAAGATAAATATGTAAATCGAAATTGCTAAGTTATCAATGAAGATTAAATTAAAAGGGATAGATCATAAATTATGATGATATCCCTTTTTAAGTACATAAATTAACTATCTAGCTTTAAAAGTGTTGCAGCTAGCGTCCATATCATTGATTTGTACAGATGGAGCATGGCAAAGCTTTTGTTCGTTATATACGCAGTTTACGGCTTCACATTTGATTTCAGCAGTTCCTACTGCGTGTTCTTCATGACAGCAGTGACCTGCATTGCTAGAAAAAGAAGGAGCTTCATTTTCTCTGAAAGTAGCACAATAAGTATCGGCAACAGTTGTAGCTGTGTCACCGTCTACATTGATTTTGCCAGCGTAACATTCATAGTTTTTGTTATAGACACATTTTTCAGCATTGCATTTTAAATTTTTCATAAGTTATTACCTCCATAATTTTTCTTTAGTATGTGCAGGATTCAAAAAAACTATTCATCTTTTTTTAGACATTTAGAGCATAATAGTATTACATCGTCCTCTGTTTCTCGTCCAAATTTTTTATTCAGGTGGTAGACTTCAACGTTTTCGTTGGAGTGGCATATAGAGCATCTGTAGTGATTTTTATATAGAATTTGTTCTCTAAATAATTTCCAGTATAGGCTATTTAAATAATCCTCGTATTTAACCTTTATGCATGCTTCTAAAAAATTTAAATATAAATTGTCCAAGTCAGAGGTAGTTAAATCTGAGTGTTCTACTTCAAAGTGTTCGCAGTAGTCCTTGGGATCTGGAGTAGAGTCGTTGATTACGCATTTAATCTCGTATTTAAAAAATTCATCCGGACCTTCTAAAGTCAGATGAGAGCACAGACAACAGCAGTCCTTAGGTAATTTATTTTCAATTTCTTTTATTTTATCGTTCATATAAAACCTCCATTATTAACAATTATATAATTATCGATTTCAAGTAAAGACTTTTTTATCATTTTATTTATATTTGATAAAAAATATTACTTTCCCTACATAAATTTGAAAATTTATTCTAGTAAAATAAAGGAATTTTTATTTGAAAAAAATAAATATAGTAAATAAAAAAAGGGGAAAAATTAAAATGTATGAGTATAATTTCGATGAAAAGAGGAATAATATAGAGGAAATATTAAAATTTTCTATAGAGGAAAGCAGGGAGAAGTATTATTTTGAGCTAGATTTGTTTAAGAATGAAGAAGCACAGCAGTTGCATGATAAAGGTATTAAGAAGAAAAAAACAATAATTAAGAATTCAGGTGATAAAGGAATAAAAGATGAAAAAGAGATTTTAGACTTTGAAGATATCGATAATTTAAAATTTGAGACTTTTTATAACGTTGGATTTGGTTTATTTGATATGACCTCATCCTCTATATATAAGTATTTTCAAAATATAAAATTTGAGTACGTTATATTTAAAAATTGCGTATTTAAAAATGTACAGTTTGAAAACTGCGTGTTTTTGGGATGTGAGTTTTTAGATTGTAAGTTTTTGAATACTAAGTTTAAATCAAGTGAATTTTTTGATGCTTTGAATAAAAATATAACTTACTTTTATAATTCGGACTTTGAAAATTGTACTTTTGATAAAAGCGACTTAAAACGAGCTGTATTTCAAGATAATAATATCATAGGCATGTACTTTGTATTGTCAAATTTAAAAAAATGTATATTTGATAAAGATGAAATCGAAAGTATATATTTTTCAGATTGTGATTTGAGGTCATTTGCGATTATAAACAGCGAAATAAAAAAACTCGAATTTGACGATGAATTTTTGACTAAATTAAATGAAAATACATTTTTTGATAAAATTATAATGCCTAATAAAAGCGAAAAAGACTATACTAATATATATAAAATATATAAAAATATAGCTTCACAATTTGAGAGCAATAGACTTTTGAGTATTTCAGGAGAATATCATTATTTGTACAAGTGCAGCGAGAATAAAGTATTAGATGGGTTTTCTAAATTAAAATCCAAAATATTCTGGATGATATGTGGGTATGGAGAAAGGCCTACTTATGCTTTGATTACTTCATTTGAGATAGTGATTGTATTTGCTATAATATATTTGTTTACAGGAATAAGTGTTGGAGGAAGATTTATAAATTACAATTTGTCGTTGTTTTTTATATTAGAAAAAAAGGTAATACTGGTGGATTTTTTAGAAGCCTTGTATTTTAGCTTAGTTACATTTACAACGGTTGGATATGGCGATATAATTCCAGTTGGAACGAGCATTATCTTATCGAGTGTTGAAATGATATTAGGTGTTACAATGGTAGGTATATGGACAGCGACACTTGCCAGAAAAATAACGAGATAGATGCTACATATTTAATATTTTGGATAAATGTGATAAATTAAAACTATAACAACAAAATTTTAGTGGGATTTATATATTTATGATTTATTGAAAGGACAGAATAGTGAATAATATTTATGATGTAATAATAATAGGTTCAGGTCCAGGTGGATTGAGTGCTGGAATATATTCAGCGATGTCTAAATTAAAAACTTTGATAATAGAAAAAAATCATTTTGGTGGGCAAATATTAAATACTGGAACAATAGAAAATTATCCAGGAATTTTAGAAGATGATACAGGTGCATCGTTGGCTGATAGAATGGTAAAGCAATGCATAAATTTTGGTGCAGAGCTAGTCAAAGACGAGGCTGTAGAGGTTGATTTATATGATGACATTAAAACTATAAAGTGTAAAAACAATACTTATAAGACTAAAACTGTAATAATAGCGACTGGTTGCAAGCATAGAAGGTTAGATGTAGATAGAGAGGATGAATTTTTGGGTAAGGGATTATCCTATTGTGCTATTTGTGATGGTCATCTATTTGAAGAGCTTCCAGTATATGTAGCTGGTGGAGGAGATAGCGCAGTAAAGGAAAGTATGTATCTAGCCAAATTTGCTAAAAATGTTACTATTTTGAGTAAATACGATGAATTAAAATGTAGCAAATATATTGAAGACAAGTGCAAAAATATGGAAAATATATCTATAATAAAAAATGTGAAGATTACAAAATT
>NZ_JBJDXL010000196.1:0-4973 GCF_051866655.1 Intestinibacter sp. | reverse complement strand
ACTTTTTGGTATAGTTACACTAGCTAAAGAGCTACAATCCATAAATAAACCAGGCTCTATACTAGTTACACCTTCTGGTATAGTTATACTTGTTAGAGAACTGCATCCATAAAATGCATTGTCCTCTATAGTAGTTACACTTTTTGGTATAGTTATATTTTTTAAAGCACTACATCCATTAAATGCAGCTTGGTCTATAATAGTTACACCTTCTGGTATAGTTATACTTGTTAAAGAACTACAGCTATTAAATGCCAAAATTCCTATAGCTGTTACTTTCATACCATCTATTTCTGAAGGTATTGTAATTTCTGTGTCTTTACCTGTATATCCAATAATTCTTACATCAGATGGATATGATACTGCATAAGTAAAATCTCCAAAAGTTAAACTGTCATCACTGCTAGCTGAAACATTGTTAGCAGTAGCCACATTATAATTAGCTTTAACTATATTTTCTGTCGCAAAATCACTTATAATAGACTTTGCATTTTTGTAGATTTCACTAGTCTGTGCATAGGATAGCATTTGCCCCAGACCCGAGTTAAATACAAATGAAGCGGTAATTGCAAATACTATTGCTTTTTTAAACTTTTTCCTCATTTTTCTTCCTCCTTTTCTATAATATGGTAATTCATCACTTATATAATATCAAAAAAATATCTATTCTGCATAGTTTTTAGTTTATTTAATATATAATTATTTACTTTTGATTCATAAAAAGTTAAAAATCTAAAGATAATACTAAATAAAGTTTATTTTTATATGATATGATATAAATAAATAGCAAATTATATTTCGATGTAATTTGATATTATATCGAAATTTGAAAGGTGGAAGATATATGGAGCATAGCAACATGAAAGATGTAGTATTTAAAAAAGCAACTGATTTGAATATGGAAGAAATTATGAAATTAGAAGTAGATGTATTTGAAGGCGAGCAGGAAATTCCAGCAGAACTTATACCAGTACCCTCTGAAAATTCTCCACAATGGTGGTGTGCTTTATTAGATGGAAATGTCATAGGAGCTATAGCTGCCTGGAAGGAAAACGACCAAATTCACTTGGGAAGATTCGCCATCGCACCCAAATACAGAAGATTGCATATCGGAACAAATTTAGTTACATATTCTATAGAGGATTTATTTTCTCAGGGAATTGAAGAAATTCATATGGAGGCGAGAGAGATAACTGTAAAAATCATCTGTACTATGGGCGCAAAAATTACAGGAGAACCTATTGAGTTTTATCAAGGCACAGTGACACCGATGGTCTTATATAAAAAAGATTTCCAGCTTAAAGATAATACTAAGTAGAATTCTTTTTATCAAGAAAGGGGCTGTCACAAAATAAAATTTGCGATGGCCCCATATTATAATAAAAAATACACTATTCAAAATATTTATATTATTATGAAATTTTATCAGTTAGATTTTGAAATTTTTTCAATAGCCCATTTAGCAGCCTCTTGAACTACTGGATTATCATACATTTCAATTGCCTTTTCGAGTGCTGGAATATAAGATTTATCTCCAGTATTACCAATTGCAATAGCTGCATTTTTTCTAAAAACATCGAAATTTCTGATATAATTATACATAATAGGATGAACTACATCTTCATAATATTTTTCATCGAGGAATAATATCTTTTCAAGGTCAAAATCCTTTTTCAATTCTTCAAGAAAAGGATCTTTTCTTTCAGCTTTTTCTAAGACATGTTTATTTCTAGGACATACTTCCTGACAAATATCGCATCCATGTATATATGTTCCCATACCATCTCTAACGTCTTCTAAAAAACCCCCATCGAATATATGATTCATAAGAGTACAGCTTTGTGGATGTAGTCTACCTGGTTTAAGTATGGCATGATTTGGACATGCATCAATACACTTATGGCAATTTGGTGGACAGTTGCACTCAATAGTCGGTTCATCGTATTCAAGCTCTGTATCAACCATAATAGTATAAAGTATTATAAAAGATCCATCTTCCTCAGTATATGCAAAATTATTTTTACCATAAGTGATAATACCTGCTCTAGCACATGCCATTCTATTCGGTATATCAATTTCACCTTTATAAACATTACATCCTAATGATTCTATGTATTCTATTAAATTATTTACACGCAATCCACATGAAGAATCTGGAAGTGGTAAATAAGAACGGCTAAGATAAGCACGTCCAACATGTTTAGTAAGCTCCTCTGGATATTTTACATGACCATATGCATATACAGTACAAACTATTGATTTTGCTTCTTTCCAAATTTCACGAGGTCTTAGTCCTTTTCCAAGATATTTTGCTATAGGTGCATTAATCCAACCATCATAGTCTCTACGGCTTAAAAGCTCTTTTTCATAATCAAGAAAAGGATCAGCTGTTGTTATACCGACTTTTGAAAATCCTAATTCAAGAGCTTTCATTTTTATTTTTTTTGTTAATTCTTTTTTATCCATATTTAGTTCTCCTTTCAATATGAACATATTATAATGTAGTTATATTCCTATATATTATATATGGTAATATATATTGGTAAATTTAATCAATTTACAAAATTGCTTAAAGTGTCTATTATTTTTTTTGATATAGAGAAAGAAGGATGTTACTATGGATAAAAATTTAGATCTTAGAATTACTAAGACAGATAAGATGATTAGAGAAGCTTTTTTGGAGCTTGTAAATACAATCGGCTTTGAAAAAATAACTGTAACAAATTTAACAAGTAAAGCACTGATAAGTAGAACTACATTTTATCTACATTATATGGATAAATATGATTTGTTGGAACAAATGGAAAAGGAAATTTTAACTGGTATAAAAAATATTACAATTAATTTTTTAGATACAATAGAAGCTGAAAAGTTTACTGAAAAAAAGTTTTATTCTTTATTATTTAGAATATATAAATATATTGAAGAAAATAAAAAAATCTTTGAATTATTTGTATGTAATAATGTAGACCCGTTTTTTTATCGTAAGTTTAATGAAGTAATAGAATTTATATATTATCAAAGTGACAATATAAACATGGTGAAAGTACCTCAGCATTATGTATTGGCTTATATTAAAGGTATACATATGAGTATTATTGACGAATGGATAAAGACAGGAATGAAAGAAACTCCTAAGGAAATTGTATCAATGATTTTTTATATTATGCATAATTTTCGTGAAGATATATTTGTATTTTATAAAACTGAAAAATCCCAATAGTTATTTTTATATGATATAAGTAACTAAAAACATATTTTTTATGTGAAATTATAAGTATTTAAACTAAAAAGTCTGTATAACTCATCGAAATAATTATACAGACTTTTTAGCTCCTAATGTAGGCCCTAACTTTTTTTATTTAAATCTATTCATTTACTATTTGTAAATTTATTTCCGCAATTAGTTCATTGACTTTGTCCATATCTACATATTTAGGTAAATCAGTATGCTCTCTTGCCTCTCTAAACTTGCGGTCGTATTCATCTGTTATCTCAAAAATCTCATCAAATGAATATTTTCCATGTCTTATATCTAGTAAAAAATCTTTCTCTTTTCTATATGTATTTATGCCCTTGCCCTCTAGGATATCTATTCCCATCATCATAAGTCTTATCAAGTGCATCGCATGCTTATACAGATGCGGCTCGTCTTTTTTGTTGTTTCTGTGGTTTAATTTGCCGTATTGCTTGACGGTTTCATTCATTTCGCCGAGCATGCTTCTCAGATCTCTAAGCGGATAATTTTTTAAGTTTATGTCTATGTAGATTTCCTTGTCATACCCTTCTCTGTCTGTATCGTCTATGTACAAATTCAGCTCTCCATCGCATATATCTTTGTATGATATTTCAAATGTGTCCATTCTTCTTTTTATCGATTGAAGTATGTGCTCTTCCTTATCTGGTTGAGCTAGGCTGTCTCTTGCAATGGCATTTTGCAGTCTTCTCAGCTGACTGACTGCATATCCGTTGAATGAATCGTATGCTTTTTGAGATAAAAATACATATGCGTTTTCTCTTAAGATTTTACCTATATCGTTTATCGCAAATATGTCTTCTTCTCTAGTACCTAAAATTTCTATTGTATTTGGGTTGCAATTACACAGTAGCTCTACTATTTGCTTTAATGGGTATATGACAGTGTCTGTTACTGTATTTGTAAACGGCTTTTCATCGTATGTCATAGATAGTATTTCCTGTTTTGTAGGCAGGTAAATCCCTCTTAAGTCTACATCTGAGCCCTCGTTGTTAGTTCCGTATGCGTGGCTTCCACCGTAAGTTAGTAGTGCAAGCCTTTCATTTGTAAATCTATCGTCTTCTTTTAAAAAATTATACTCCCTTTGATTTAATAAACTCATAATTCACCTTCCTTAATTGATATCGATTTTTATCCACATATTATCGTCATCATAACCACACACAGTCCCTTTTATCACCTGATTGACATCAACTTTAAATATATCATCATATAAAGCAGTACAATCTTGACATTCAATTATAGCTCCTTGAGGATAGAAATACTTGCATTTTCCGGTTATTTGACTTCCTATAAAATATTTTTCTTTGATTTTTTTCCAATTATCTAAATGATCTTTTGTGAGACTTTTCCATTGTTTTTCAAAATCTTCTTTGCTAACTTTAATAATTTGACCTTCTAAATCTTCTTCCTCTATAATGCCTTCAGCTAAGCAATCGTCAAAACAAGAAATTTCAATATCCCCATTGGGTTCTTTACATATTTGTCTTAAAGCGTACTTCTCATCGTCTATTTCAATCCAAATTTCATGATTTTCCCATAATATTAATATATATTTCATATAACTCATCCACCCTCTCAACTACTATTAAATTTATAATAGCATAAAAAAACTCTCTTTATTTGATATATAAATAAAAAGAGTTTTTAATTAACTAAATTACTTCTAAAATTTTACCAGCTATAAAATCAAAGCTTCCATTTTCAAACTGATCTA
>NZ_JBJDXL010000195.1:0-4981 GCF_051866655.1 Intestinibacter sp. | reverse complement strand
CCCCTGGAAGGTCTTTAACTCTTCCACCTCTTATAAGAACAACACTATGTTCTTGTAAGTTATGTCCTTCACCTGGTATATAAGCAGAAACTTCTATTCCGTTTGTTAATTTAACTCTGGCAACTTTTCTTAAAGCTGAGTTTGGTTTTTTAGGAGTAACTGTTTTTACTGATGTACAAACTCCTCTTTTTTGTGGTGAACTTGCATCAGTTGTTTTTTTGTTTAAAGAATTGTAACTCTTTTGTAATGCTGGAGCAGTAGATTTTTTAACTGAATCTTTTCTACTCTTACGAACTAATTGGTTAATTGTTGGCATCATCTGCACCTCCTTCTTCTAAAATTTCGATCTTAAAAATGATCGCCAACTAAATCGGATATTCCTACCGATTTCCGTAGTTAAATGTTCGTCTCATACACAAACATTTAATAGCTTGGTACTTAATAGTTCTTTAATTATATTAAAGCTTATTTAAAAGTTTACCCTGAACAGTATCCAAAGTAAACTTTTAAATTCGCACTTTTATATTTTAACATCACATACGGACTCTGTCAAGAATGTTTATATAACAATCTTATAAAGATTCTTGATCTATTTTTTGAACCGCTATGTTTCTATATTTTTTCATTCCTGTTCCTGCTGGAATTAATTTACCTAATATAACATTTTCTTTAAGTCCTATTAGGTGGTCTTCTTTTCCTTTTATAGCAGCTTCTGTTAAAACTCTAGTTGTTTCTTGGAATGATGCTGCTGATAAGAATGAATCTGTAGCAAGAGATGCTTTTGTTATACCAAGTAAAACTCTCTTAGCAACTGCTGGTCTTAATCCATTTGCTTCAGCTTCTTCATTGCATTCTTCAAATGTTAATACATCTTCATAACCTCCTGGTAATAAATCTGTATCTCCTGGATCTTCAACTTTAACCTTAGATAGCATTTGTCTTACAATTACTTCTATATGTTTATCGTTGATATCAACCCCTTGAAGTCTATAAACTCTTTGAACTTCTTTTACAATGTATTCTTGAACTCCACCTATACCTTTGACTCTAACTATATCGTGTGGATTTATAGAACCTTGAGTAAGTGGGTCCCCAGCTTCAACAAGTTGACCTTGTTTCACTCTTAATCTTGATCCATATGGTATTTGATAAACTTCTCTTTCGCCTTCATCTGGTATTACTACAACTTCTTTTCTCTTTCCTGTTTCGTCTATTTCAACTCTACCTGAAATTTCTGTGATTGTAGCTAAACCTTTTGGTTTTCTAGCTTCAAATAGCTCTTCAACCCTTGGAAGCCCTTGAGTTATATCTCCACCGGCAACCCCACCTGTATGGAATGTACGCATTGTAAGCTGTGTACCTGGTTCACCGATTGATTGAGCTGCGATTATACCTACAGCTTCACCGATATTAACTTCTTTACCAGTAGCTAAGTTTCTACCATAACATTTAGAACATACACCATGATGAGTTTTACAGTTAAGAACTGTTCTTATATTAACTTTTTCGATACCAGCTGCTACTATAGCTTCTGCATCATCTTCTTGTATCATAGTGTCTGCTTCTACTAATACTTCTCCAGTTTGTGGATGTACTATAGGATCTATAGTATATCTACCAACTATTCTATCGTATAAATCTTCTATTGATTCATTTCCATCTGTTATTGCAAATATTTCTGTTGTTTCTGTTGTTCCACAGTCATAATCTCTAACTATTACGTCTTGGCTGACGTCAACAAGTCTTCTTGTTAAGTAACCTGAATCGGCTGTACGAAGAGCTGTATCGGCTAACCCTTTTCTAGCACCATGTGAAGATGTGAAGTATTCCATAACTGATAACCCTTCACGGAAGTTAGATTTAACTGGGATTTCAACTGTTTTACCAGATGCATTGGCCATAAGTCCACGCATTCCTGCTAACTGTCTTATTTGGTTCTTAGAACCTCTGGCTCCTGAATGGGCCATTATATAGATGTTATTTAATCTTTCAAGTCCATTCATTAAGGCATCTGTAACTTCTTCAGTTGTCTTAGTCCAAGTTTCTATAACTTTTTCATATCTTTCTTCATCAGAGATTAAACCTCTTCTGAATACTTTTTCGTATTTTTCAACTTGTTGTTCTGCAGCTTTTATTAAATCTTTTTTAGCTGGTGGTATTTTCATATCTGCAACTGCAACTGTTATACCACCTATAGTAGAATATTTAAATCCTAATGATTTTATGTGGTCTAAAACTTCAGCAGTTATAGTGTTTCCATGTCTTCTGAAACATTTATCTATAATTTTACCTAAAGCTTTTTTATCAACTAAATAATTTATTTCTAATCCAAATGGATCTTCGTCTCTATTAACAAAGCCTAAATCTTGAGGTATATTTTCGTTGAATATAAATCTACCTACTGTACTTTCTGTAATACCAACTCTACCATCAGCTAATTTAACTCTCATTTTTACTGTTGCATGTAATTCTACTGCTTTAGTTTGATAAGCCATCATTAACTCGTTAAAGTCTTTGAATACTGTTCCTGTTCCCTTTTCTCCTCCTTGAGATTCTATAGTTAAGTAATAACATCCTAGAACCATATCTTGAGATGGAGTAGTTATTGGAGAACCATCTTTTGGTGCAAGTATATTATTTACAGAAAGCATTAAGAATCTAGCTTCTGCTTGTGCTTCTACTGATAAAGGTACATGGACAGCCATTTGGTCACCGTCGAAGTCAGCATTGTATGCTGTACAAGCTAGTGGATGTAGTCTTATAGCTTTACCTTCAACTAAAACTGGTTCAAATGCTTGTATACCTAATCTATGAAGAGTAGGGGCACGGTTAAGTAGTACTGGATGGCTCTTAATTACTTCTTCAAGAACATCCCATACTTCTGGTTTTACTTTTTCTACTAATGATTTAGCACTTTTTATATTATGTGCATATCCTTCTTTAACTAATTTATCCATTACGAATGGTTTGAATAATTCAAGAGCCATTTTTCTTGGAAGACCACATTGATAGAATTTAAGATCTGGTCCAACAACTATAACTGAACGTCCTGAGTAGTCAACACGTTTACCAAGTAAGTTTTGACGGAAACGACCTTGTTTACCTTTAAGCATATCTGATAAAGATTTTAATGGTCTATTTCCTGGACCTGTAACTGGTCTACCTCTTCTACCATTGTCTATTAAAGCATCTACAGCTTCTTGAAGCATTCTTTTTTCGTTTCTAACTATGATGTCTGGAGCTCCAAGTTCTAATAATCTTTTTAATCTGTTATTTCTGTTTATAACTCTTCTATATAAGTCATTTAAGTCAGAAGTAGCAAATCTACCACCGTCTAATTGAACCATAGGTCTTAAATCTGGTGGAATTACTGGAATAGCTTCTAGTATCATCCATTCAGGTTTGTTTCCTGATTTTCTGAATGCTTCAACTACTTCTAATCTTCTTATTGTTCTAACTCTCTTTTGACCTGTACTGTCTTTTAAATCATCTCTTAATGCTTTACTTTCTTGTTCTAGGTCAATTTTCATTAATAATTTTTTAACTGCTTCAGCACCCATACCAACTTCAAAAGTATTTCCGTATTTTTCATAATTACTTCTAAATTCTTTTTCTGTTAGTAATTGTTTTTCGTTTAGTCCAGTTTCACCTGGATCTATAACAACATATGAAGCAAAGTATAGTATTTTTTCTAGAGATCTTGGTGACATATCAAGTAAAAGACCCATTCTACTTGGGATACCCTTGAAGTACCAGATGTGAGACATAGGAGCTGCAAGCTCTATATGTCCCATTCTTTCTCTTCTTACTTTAGATTTAGTTACTTCTACACCACATCTATCGCAAACTACACCTTTATATCTAACTCTTCTATACTTACCACAATGACATTCCCAGTCTTTTTGTGGTCCAAATATTCTTTCACAGAATAAACCGTCTTTTTCTGGTTTTAAAGTACGGTAATTAATTGTTTCTGGTTTTTTAACTTCTCCTCTAGACCATTCTCTTATACGTTCCGGAGATGCTAAACCTATTTTTATCGACTCGAAATTGTTTAATTCAAACAAGGAGTTCTCTCCCTTCTATTTGATATTTATTTTATTATAAAACTATATTTCAAAATCACTGTTGTCTTCATCTTCAAAGCCACTGAAATCAAAATTCAAACTATCATCTACTTCTTCAACATCATAATCTATGTCTGCTTCTATTAAATCTTCATCTTCTTCATCTTCTATGTCTTCAATAACATGAGATTCTTCTACTTCTCTTTCATCACTGATAAGATTTAATTCGAAGTTTCCATCAACTTCATCATCTATGTCTGTAGATTCTTTTACTTCTAATTCTTCATCTTCTTCACTTAAAACTTTAACATCTAGACATAAACTTTGAAGTTCTTTTATAAGAACCTTGAATGATTCAGGTATTCCTGGTTCAGGAATATTTTCACCTTTTACTATTGCTTCGTAAGTTCTTACACGACCTACAACGTCGTCTGATTTAACTGTAAGTATTTCTTGAAGTATGTGTGCAGCTCCGTATGCTTCAAGAGCCCAAACTTCCATTTCACCGAATCTTTGTCCACCGAATTGAGCTTTACCTCCAAGTGGTTGTTGAGTTACTAGTGAATATGGTCCTGTACTTCTTGCATGTAACTTGTCATCAACTAAGTGATGTAGTTTTAAGTAATACATGTAACCTACTGTTATCTTGTTATCAAATGTTTCACCTGTTCTACCGTCATATAATGTTAATTTACCATCTCTTGGATATCCTGCTTGTTCAAGAGCATCCATTATATCACTTTCTTTAGCTCCATCAAATACTGATGTAGCTACATACCATCCTAATTTCTTAGCAGCAAGTCCTAAGTGAACTTCAAGCACCTGACCGATGTTCATACGAGATGGTATACCTTGTGGATTAAGTACTATATCCATAGGTGTTCCGTCTTCCATAAATGGCATATCTTCTTCTG
>NZ_JBJDXL010000194.1:0-4982 GCF_051866655.1 Intestinibacter sp. | reverse complement strand
ACACCAACTGGGTCTACATTTTCCATATTACAAATAGCTATAGAGTTGCCAGCACCGTCTCTCATCACTTCGTATTCAATTTCTTTCCAACCTTTTATACTTTTTTCTATAAGAACTTGAGTAACTGGACTTAGTTGTAAACCGTGAGTAAGTATTTCTTCTAACTCTTCTCTGTTTTCAGCTATACCTCCACCAGTTCCACCTAATGTGTAAGCAGGTCTTATTATTACTGGATATCCTATTTTTTCAGCATATATAATACCATCTTCTAAGTTTGTTACTATATCACTTTCTATTATTGGTTGATTGATAGATTTCATTGTTTCTCTGAATTCATCTCTATCTTCACCTTTTTTGATTGCTTCAACTGAAGTTCCTATTACCTTAACACCGTATTTATCTAATATACCAGCATCTGCTAATTCTACTGCTAAGTTAAGTCCTGTTTGTCCTCCCATACCTGCAAGTAAGCTGTCTGGTCTTTCTTTCTCTATAACTTTTTCTATTACTTCTATTGTAAGAGGTTCTATGTATATTTTATGAGCAACTTCTTTATCTGTCATTATTGTTGCTGGGTTTGAGTTTATTAATACAACCTCTATTCCTTCTTCTTTCAATGTTTCACAAGCTTGCGTCCCAGAATAGTCGAATTCTGCAGCTTGCCCAATTACTATTGGTCCTGATCCTAATACTAATGTTTTTTTGATGCTATCTATTTTAGGCATAATTCCATCTCCTCCACAAAATACTTATAACTATTTATTACTATCTACTAATTCTAAGAATTTATCATATATATGCATATTATCTTTTGATACTGAACAAGAATCTGGATGATATTGAACACTATATATTGGTAATTCTTTATGCTTCATACCTTCAACTGTATTATCATTTAAGTTGATTTGTGTTACATTCATACATTCTGGCACTTCACTTACATAATAACCGTGATTTTGTGCAGTTATAAATATTTTATTCATTTCTAAATCTTTTACAGGATGATTTCCTCCTCTGTGTCCAAACTTAAGTTTTCCAGTTTTTCCACCAAAGGCTTTAGCTATTATTTGATGTCCTAAACCTATTCCCACCATAGGTTTTTTACCTATCATATTCTTAACATTCTCAATTATACTATTATCTATTTCAGCTGGATCTCCAGGTCCATTTGATAAGAATATTAAATCTGGATTATCATTTAATATTTCTTCTGCTGTTGCTGTAGCAGGATATACTGTTACATCACAATCTCTTTTTACAAAGTCATTTATTATATAATTTTTTACTCCATAATCTATAATCGCTACTTTTTCTCTATTTCCTTGAAAACATTCTTTTTCTTTTCTTGAAACTGCTAAAACAGCATCAGCATTACTAAAGTTTTCTAATTTTGTTTTTGTATTTTCAAATGTAGCATTACTATCTAATGTTATGATACCTTTCATTGTACCTTTTTTTGTTATCATTTTTGTTAATGCTCTTGTATCTATTCCTTCAAGTCCTATTATTTTATTTTGTTTTAAATAAACGTCTAGGCTCATTTCATTTCTAAAATTGTTTGGTGTATCACTTTTTTCTCTAACTATAAATCCTTTAGCACATACTTTTTTTGATTGTACATCTTCTAAGCTGATTCCATAATTTCCTATTAACGGGTAAGTCATAGTTACTATTTGTCCATAATAAGAAGGGTCTGTTAATATTTCTCCATATCCAGCCATAGAAGTATTGAATACTACTTCTCCAACAGATTCTTCTAAATAACCAAATGCTTTACCTTTAAAAATAGTACCATCTTCTAATATTAATTTAGCCTTCATATTAACTTACCTCCTAAGCATTTTCTATTTCTTTAACTATATCTATAGCTGATTGTTTTGGATCCTCAGCTTTTGTTATTGGTCTTCCAACTACTATATAATGTGCTCCTTTTTGTATAGCTTCTGCTGGAGTAACAACTCTTTTTTGATCTCCTACTGCTGCTGATGCTGGTCTGATTCCTGGGCATACAGTTACGAAATCTTTACCACAAGCTTCTACTATTTTGTCTACTTCTTTAGCAGAGCATACTACTCCATCTATTCCTGATTTCTTAGCTAATTTTGCTCTCTTTATAGCTAATTCTTCAGTTGTCATATTACATCCAATATCTTGTAAATCTTCATTACTTAGTGAAGTTAAAACTGTAACCCCAACTATTATTGGTTTTTCAATATTTAATCTTTCTGCTTCTTGTTTTGCTATTTCTGCACATTGTCTCATACCTTCAAAGTCTGAAACGTGTATTGTCATTAACCAAACATTATCCTTTATAGCTGCTTTTACTGCGCTTTTCATTGTGTTTGGTATATCGTGGAATTTAAGGTCTAAGAATATTTTTTTCCCTTTTTCCTTTAAATATTCCACTGTTTTCCCTTTTGTAGCAACATATTGTTCTAATCCTACTTTAAATATGTCTACACTGTCTTCTAATTGATCGATTAAATCCTTAGCTTTATCAAAGTCGTCTGTGTCAATAGCTACTATTAACTTATCTTTTCCATTTATCATTTTATTCTCTCCTTCTTAATAAAGCCTTATTTTAAAAAAAGCCCTTAAACCACAGAGGTATAAGGACTTTGTATACATAAATAACTCACTTGTTAAGTATGAAGTATCTTTATCAGCCTCTCTGGACTATTTTAAAAGACTTTATTACGTTTTTTTATATATGAAAAAACCTCTAGCAATTAACCAGAGGTAAAAATAATCTCAACAAATAATACTTAAGACATGATGACCTCACTGTGCCAATATACACTCTTAAATATAATAATTCATCAAATTACTTTATATTCTCTCTGGAATAATTTAAAGTTTTATTTAAATTTTGCATAGCTTATATAGATTATTGCACTTATTTGTTTATATGTCAACCTCTGTTTAAACATGATTTTAATAAATAACTTGTTTAATTAAATTTATATATTTTATATATTTTTTTCAATAATACTTATAAAATAAGCTCTTTTTCGCTTATTTTTAACATCAAGTTTTCTGTATTCTACATCTAGATTATCATGCTTACAACCAATCTCAAAATGTTTCAATGCTACTCCCATACTTATTCTACTGTATTTTTCTAGCTCTAATCTTTTCTTGTGTTCATTTTCAAATAAATTAAATCCATTTTCTATCTGCTCTAATGTCCATGGCTGGCAATTATTGATTGATGGTGCAACCCTTAGAGCATTTAACGCATTAAACCATTTTTCATCGTATTTCTTACATATATGTTTCATTTTATGTCTATCGTGTACCGCTGAAGCTGATCTAAATAAAGCCTCTCCTTGATCTGGATATCCGAAAGCTATTATAGCTTGAGGATATTCTATTTCTGACTCATCTTGTCCATCTATTTTATCTAAATTAACAAATTCTTCTATTTCTTCTCTGTCTAACATACATTTTAACCATGTTGTTCCTAAACCTAAACATGCCATTTCTAAAGTAACTTCTTGTAGTGCATATCCTATATTTTCTAGATAATCTTCCCCTTCGTTACTAGTTATCAATATATAATGAGGCGCTTTGATTTGAATCTTATTATTAGTAGAAAAATTAATCAAATGACCTCTATCTATCACATGAGCTTTTATATTCAAATTTGTATTTAGATAAGTTATATCGCTACATAGTCTTTTTACTTCTTTCATTAAAAATTCTGTTATTGGTTTTGTTGAATAAAATTCTATAGACTTTCTATAGAAAATAGCATCATATAACTCCATCTATTTCCTCCCATTAAATCTATTACATTACTTATATAATATTAAAATTATCACAGTAATATTATATGCTTTTTAGTTGATAAATTAAAGAGTTCTAATTCTTAAAATTATTTAAATATTTCCTATCCAAAATTTAGTTTTTTAGTATATATTTTTTATTAAATACAATACTAGAAATATGTAAATTTTTCGAACCAACTTCGTTACCATAAATTACATAATTAAAATAAAACTTTGTTTATATACAATGTTATAATTTAATAGTAGATATTATATATTTCTAAATAATTATATTGAAAGGAGCTTTTTTATGGATTTTAATTTAAAATTACAAAAATATGCTGAACTAGCAGTTAAAACAGGAGTAAATATTCAACCAGGTCAAACTCTACTTGTAAGATCTCCTATAGAATGTGCAGATTACGTTAGATGTGTTGTAGAAGAAGCTTACAAGTCTGGAGCTAAAAACGTTTATATAGAATGGTCTGATGAAAAATGTACTTTAATCAGATACTTAAACGCACCTGATGAAGCATTTGAAGAATTCCCTAGATGGATTTCAGACCAATACGTAGATATAGCTAAAGAAGGTGGAGCTTTCCTATCTATACATGCTCAAGACCCAGATTTACTAAAGAACGTAGATCCTCAAAGAATAGCAAACTATCAAAAAGTATCAGGTCAAGCACTAAAAGAATGGCGCACTTATACTTTGACAAATAAATCTAGATGGAGCATCGTATCTGTTCCTACTGCAGCTTGGGCTAAGAAGATATTCCCTGATGCTTCTGAACAAGAAGCAATAGATAAGCTTTGGGACCTAATCTTCAAATGCACTAGAGTTACAGATGACCCAATCAAGGCTTGGCAAGAACACAACGAAAGTCTTAAAGAAAAAACAGCCTTCTTAAACAACAAGAAATTTAAAACACTAAAATACAAATCAAAAATAACTGATTTAACTGTTGAAATGCCAGAAGGTCACATATGGGAAAGTGGAAGCGAAAAGGATGTAAACGGCATAGAATTCAATCCAAACATGCCTACTGAAGAAATTTTCTGCTTACCTCATAAATACGGTGTAAACGGAACACTTGCAAGCACTAAACCACTAGTTTACGGTGGAAATGTTATAGACGACTTCGTATTAAAATTTGAAAACGGTAGAATAGTCGACGTCAAAGCTAAGGAAGGAGAAGAAACTCTAAAACA
>NZ_JBJDXL010000193.1:0-5060 GCF_051866655.1 Intestinibacter sp. | reverse complement strand
GTGAATATGATAGATACAGTAATGATCGGAAGCCTAGGAGAAATATCGGTGGCGGCGATAGGTATAGCTAACCAATATTTCTTTTTATTTACGATGGCTTTATCGGGAATTATGGGTGGAACTGGTATCTTTATGGCACAATTTTACGGAAAGGGTGACAAAGATAGCATAAAGAAGGTAACTGCACTTAGCGTTATAGCATCGTTGATTTTAGGGATGATTTTCTTTGTTATAGCTGTATTTTTCCCTGACTTTATAATTCATTTTTTCTCTTATGATAGTGAAGTAGTCAAACAGGCGAGAGAGTATTTTTTAGTTATAGGATTTTGTTATCCGATTATGGCAGTTGGTTATATTTTTAGTATGGGATCTAGGAATGTCAGAAATCCACAATTAGGAATGATTTGTAGTTCTATATCACTTGTTATAAATATAATTTTAAACTATATCTTTATATTTGGAAAATTTGGGGCTCCAGCCTTAGGTGTAATGGGTGCTGCTGTTGCGACTGTTTTGGCTAGAACTGTGGAATTTATTTTACTTATAGCTTATGTGTATTTCGTAAGAGATGATTATGAGTTGAGATTTGGATTGAAGGATATAAGAGGAATTACTAAGGAGTTGACAAATACTGTAATTAGGAAAACTGCACCGGCGTTTTTTAATGACACGACTTGGGCATTCGGAAGTGTGTTGTATTCGGTGGCTTATTCGACTGCTGGTACATCGGCTATTGCAGCGAGTCAGATTGCAAATACGACTGGAAATTTCTTTATAATGACTGCAGTTTGTATTGCGATAGGATCTTCTATTATGATAGGAAATGAGCTTGGAGCAAACAATATAGACAGAGCGATAAGATATTCCAAGAAATTTTCAATCATAGTAACTATAGCAGGTGCTATTTTAGGTACATTGTTGATAATTTCTACACCAGTTCTTCTAAAGATTTTTAGTGTTTCGGCGAGCTTGACTCCTGATATCAAGAAGATATTTATCATAATGGGTGTCATGATGGCGCTTAGAACTTTTAACACTTTCATAGTAATAGGTGTTTTGAGAAGCGGTGGAGACACTAAGTACGCATTGTTTTTAGAAATGGGATGTATGTGGCTTGTTTCACTTCCGATAACATTTGTCGCTGCATATAAAGGAGTTCCGATTTATCTATTAGTTGCGTTTACTTATACTGAGGAAATCGCCAAGTTTATATTTGGAGTGCCGAGAGCCGTATCTAAAAAATGGGCTAATAATATTGTAAAGGATATGTAATTTGTAAATATATTTCTTCTGAAGTGAGAGTAAAATTTCTCGAAAACAGAAGAAATATATTTTTTTTATAATGCATAGGAAATTATATTCCTTTGAAATTTTAGATAAATATAATTTCCGTCATGCATTTCAAGAAAATCTACATTATGGATTTTTAGAATAAAGATTTTCTTATTCCAAGAATTTAATACCTGTCAGAATTATTTCACTGACTAATCCAGCCATTTCTTCCGGAGATTCTTTGAAACCATTGCGTAACCACGATTCAAATATTCCTATGCATCCATACAATATAAAATCATAAAAATAATTGAATTTATCCACTTTATTAGGATTAAATAATATAACCCAATGTTTGAAGCATGTATCTCGAATAACAGTTTTTAATTTATTAAAAAATGCAATTTGACCAGTATCACTCAAAAGTGAAGCACAAAAATCGGCATTCTCCTTTATAAGTTTAAATAAATCACAAAGCAATGGCTCTGGACCAGATAACTCCTCTGTTGAATGAGAATTGAGAACCTTCTCAAAGCTAAGCAGCATTTCATTTTCTAATTGCTCAGACAAATCATAAATATCCTTATAATGCAAGTAAAATGTACCTCTATTTAAATCCTTTAATTCACAGAGCTCTTTAATAGTGATATCTTTAGTGCTTTTAGTTTTTCTAAGCTCGATAAATCCGTCTTGAAGCTGTTTTTTAGTTTTACGAATCCTTCTATCAGTTTTTTTCTCCATAAAATCCTCCTTTTATAGCACATGTAAATAGACAAATTTTAAAAATATGTTTATTTATATACGGTATAAATCAAATATGTTCATATATAGACACAACAAAAATCATTGATTATTGAATTTCGACTATTATGAAATTATAATTTATTTTGTTAAATAAATCAACACGGTGTTAATTAAAGGAGGAGGGTATATGAGAAATTTTTATGAGAAAATTATTCATCATAAAAAATTAGTAATAGCAGTATTTGCTGTTGCAATGATTATTTCAGCAGTTTGCAGCACTATGGTAGGAGTAAACTACGATATGAATGACTATTTACCAGATGGAACTGCATCGACAGTAGCTTTAGATACTATGAATGAAGAATACGATATGAGCATTCCAAATGCTAGAGTTATGGTATCGGACTTAAGCATTGCAGAGGCGCTTGAGATGAAGCAGAAATTATCGGACATAGACGGTGTTGAAGAAGTCACTTGGTTAGATGATGTTATAGACACAAATATACCTTTGGAAACAGCTGATAAGGAGGCTGTTGAGGATTATTATAAAGACAATAATGCATTATTTACAGTGACTATTGAAGAGGGAAAGAGAATAGAAGCTGTAAATGCAATTAGAGATTTAATAGGCGACGACAATTCAATGGAGGGTACAGCTGTCAATACAGCAATTGCGACACAATCTACAACTAAAGAAATAAAGAAAATAATGATGCTAGCAATTCCAATTTGTTTGGTGGTTTTATGTATTACTTCGCATTCATGGATAGAACCGATATTATTACTTGGAACAATAGGGGTAGCCATATTATTAAATAAAGGTAGCAACTTAATGTTTGGAACTATTTCCTTTGTAACAAATGCAGCTGGAGCAATATTGCAGTTAGCTGTATCTATGGATTATTCGATTTTCCTATTGCATTGTTTCGAGGAAATGAGAGCAGAGGGGCAGGATGTAGAAGATGCTATGGTAAATGCACTTTGCAAATCGACAGGATCTATTTTATCGAGTGGACTTACTACAGTAATAGGATTTGCGGCCCTTATACTTATGCAATTTAAAATTGGACCTGATATGGGGATATCTATGGCAAAGGCAATTTTATTGAGCTTGATAACTGTTTTTGTATTATATCCAGTAATTTTACTTTACTGCTATCCATTGATAGATAAAACTAGACATAAATATATTGTGCCTGATTTTGGCAAATTCGGAAAAGCTGTGACAAAAATGATGGTTCCAGCAGTTTTAATATTTTTACTATTAGTAGTACCTTCTAATTTAGGTCAACAAAAGAATTTCTTCTCATATGGGTCTTCTCAAATATTTAGTACAGATACGCAAATTGGTCAGGATAGACAAAAGATAGAAGATACCTTTGGGAAATCAAATAATTTAGTATTGATGGTCAAAAAGGGTAATTTAGAAAAAGAGACTGAGCTTAGCGATAAATTACATGAAATGCCAGAGGTTACAAGTATAGTTTCTTATGTAGATAATGCAGGTGCTGAGGTTCCTATGGATTATTTAGATAATGAAACTTTGAGCAAGCTGATATCTGATAATTACAGCAGAATGATACTGACAGTCGATGCGGATTATGAAGGGGAAGAAACCTTTGAGCTTGTAAGAGAAATACGTTCGTTGGTTTCACAATACTACGATGATTATCATTTAGCTGGAGAAAGTGCAAGTACATATGATTTGATGGATACTATAACAAAGGATACTGTAAGAGTAAATGCTATAGCAATATGTGCAGTATTTGCTGTACTACTTTTAACTATGAAGTCAATATCTCTTCCAGCAATTTTAGTATTGGCAATAGAAACTGCTATATGGATAAATTTATCAATACCTTATTTCAAAGGAAGCTTCGTATTCTACATAGCATATTTGATTATAAGCTCTGTTCAATTAGGAGCTACAGTTGACTATGCGATATTGCTTACAAGCAGATATCTCGAAATTAGGGAATCAATGCCTAAGAAAGAAACTATTATAGAAACTGTTAGATCAACTACAGTATCAATTTTGACATCATCATCGATACTTACAATCGCAGGGGCGTTGGTGTGGAAAATATCCACACATGGAGTGCTTAGTCAGCTAGGACATTTATTAGCTAGAGGTACAATTTTCTCAACTATAATAGTATTATTTGTAATCCCTGGAATGTTGTATTTATTTGATGGTTTAGTCCAAAAAACAACAAAAGGTATAGATTTTTATAAATTTAATGAATAGGAGAGTGCGCGTTATGAAAAATTACAATAAATTTATTGCAATTACAATGGCAGGAGTATTGAGTGGTGCTAGTGGACTTACAACAGCTTCATTAGCAGCTGAAAAATCAACTGAAAAACAAGAAGTAATATATGCAAACTTAAATCCATCTGGAGAAATAGAAGAAATTTATGCAGTAAATATATTCGATGATAAAGACATTGTGGATTATGGAATATATGAGGGAGTAAAAAACATGAACACAATGGATAAAATAAATTACTCAAATGGTAAGGTCACAATAAATAATTCATCAGATGAGTTGTACTACCAAGGTATGATGAAATCTGATACACAACTACCATGGAATATAAATATCGAATATAAATTAGACGGAATGGAATATGCACCAGAGGAATTAGCAGGTAAAAGTGGTAAATTGGAAATTCAAATGGATATAACTGAAAACAAAAAAGCCAAAAAAGATTTCTTTGAAAACTATGCATTACAAGCATCTGTGCAATTAGATACAAATTTATGTAAAAATATAAAAAGTGAAGGCGCTACTATGGCTAATGTAGGTGCTTTAAAACAGCTTACTTACACAATTCTTCCAGATAATGAAAAACATATAAAAATTACAGCAGATGTAGTTGATTTTGAAATGAATGAAATCCAAATAAACGGGATAAACTTAAACCTAGATATAGATAAAGATTCTATCGATACATCATCTTTGACTGACGAAATCGAAACACTACAAGATGCAGTGTCTGACTTAGACGATGGAGCTAATGATTTAAATGATGGAACAGGA
>NZ_JBJDXL010000192.1:0-5063 GCF_051866655.1 Intestinibacter sp. | reverse complement strand
ACATAACTACTAGCTTTTCCATTTTATATATAGAAGCCTTTGCAACAGCGTCTAACTCTAATTCGTCTGTCTTTAGCTCTGTTTCACTTACTTCTCTAAATAATACTTTATATTCTTGTTTATTTGAGCAAGGACATATTCCTCGTCCAAAATCTTTTCTATATAGATATTTATTTACTGTAACCATAGAATCATTCTCACTTTCTCAAGAATTAAATCAAAAAATAAAGGCTTTAGAGCCTTTATTTTAATTATTATATTTTATTCTAAATCTACATATACAAAATCAAAATTATTTTTCCATATAAACGTATTCTGTATATTTTCCTTCTTTTACTTCTTTTTCATTAACTATTTTTGTAACAAAATCTTCAGATCTTATAGTGAATAATGCTTCATAAGAACCATAGTTACGTTTGATGTGTTCTCTTACTTGGCTATTAGTTTCAGATATTTCTCTTATTTTTGAAACTGTACGTCTTTGGTCTGTTCCGTTTTTTGTATATTTCATGTCAAATCTGTACATTCTACCACATTTTGAACAAACTCCAATTATATCACTTGTAGAATCGCAAATATCTTCGTCTTTGCTTTCAGTCATTTCGCTGTGATTATATAAAACTCTAAATTTTTTGCATTCAGAGCATTGGCATACCTTTTTGTCTAACTCTGCTGCTAAAATGTATTTTGGTGTGTATAACATATGTATCCTACCCCTTTCTTGTTACCATATTATTATTATTTATTATAGATTCCCTAAAACATATAAATTTATGTATATGTAGGTTATTAGGTGCACAAAAGTTGTTTCTTTAATATTTTAATTATCTTCCTCGCTAAAGCTTTTATAACAACCTCACATCATGCTAACCTCTTTATAATATTGTATCATCTTATCATATAATTTACAGACCTAATTTTAAATTTTTTCATATTTTTTTCAAATTAGTCGTAATTGCTTTCTTTTAACTCATTTAATTCCTCTAGCCATATATTTTGGCATGCGTCAGAAGCCATACGCCAATCTCCTCTTGGTGATAATGAAACACTACCGACTTTTATACCATCAGGCATACAAGAGCGCTTAAATTGTTGAGTCCAAAATCTATTATAAAATATTTCCATATTTTTAAGCAAGGCTTTTTTATCTATTACTGGATTCTCTATACCTGCTTTTTTATCCTTCATGATTTTTGCATTTACATATAAATCAAATATTTTTTTAGGACCAAATCCATGTCTTAGCATATAGTAAAGCGTAAAATCGTGAATTACATATGAACCTATTTTTTCCTCTGTCTTTTGTTTTATAGTTCCATCCTCATTTGGAGGTAGTAGCTCTGGGCTCACAGGTGTATCACAAATATCTAGTAGAGTTTCTCTCAGATCATCATGACATTTTGCATAAGACTCTAATATCCCTCTTACTAAAGTTTTTGGTATAGATGCATTTACGCCGTACATACTCATTTGGTCTCCATTGTATGTACACCATCCTAGAGCTAATTCAGATAAGTCACCTGTTCCAACTACTAAGCCACCTATTTTATTTGATATATCCATTAGTACTTGAGTTCTCTCTCTAGCTTGTACATTTTCAAATGTAACATCTAGCTTAGATTTATCGTGTCCTATATCCTTATAGTGTTGTTCACAGGCGTCTTTTATATTTATTTCATATGAAGTTACATTTAATAGCTTCATAAGGCTCTTAGCATTATTTAATGTTCTATCTGTAGTTCCATAGCAAGGCATTGTAATAGCGTGAATTCCCTTTTTATCAAATCCATTTATATCAAATGCCTCTGCTGCTACAACTAGCGCTAATGTGCTGTCTAAACCTCCAGAAATGCCTATAACTACATTCTTACAATTTATTTTTTTCAATCTGCCTGCAAGTCCTGCCGCCTGTAATTTTAATATTTCACTAGAACGCTCATCTATGTTTTCTGGTACAAAAGGAAGTATTGAGATTTCTCTATGTGAAATAAATTTATCTGTCACAGGCTTAAATGTTTCTATATAAATATGTTCGTATTCTTGTCTATCCACAACAGTCATATATGATGTAGTTTTTGTTCTATCGTTTAAGCATCTCTCTATATCTATTTCTCCATAAGTAATCTCTATATCCTCTAAAAACTTGCTCTCAGATACTATATATCCATTATCTGCTATTAAGCTGTGCCCTGAAAAAACAGTATCAGTCGTACTTTCAGCTCTTGAAGACGATGCGTAGATATATCCACAATTCGATGTTGCCGAATGCATTTTTATTAGATCTTCTCTATATTTAGTTTTGCCTATAGTTTCATTACTTGCAGATAAGTTTACAATTATGTTAGCTCCATGTAAGCAGTGGTATTTTGAAGGTGGAATTGGCACCCAAACATCTTCACATACCTCAGCAGAAACTATAGCTCCTGTTGTAGTATCCTCTATTAATAAATTAGTAGTAAATGGAACTATTTTCCCATCTAATACAATTTTGTTGTCTATTCTATTTAAAGCGCTTGAAAAATGTCTCGCTTCATAGAATTCTGAATAATTTGGGATAAATGTCTTAGGAACTACTCCTATTATTTCTCCCTTGTTTATCGCAACTGCACAGTTAAATAATTGATTGTCCTTTCTAAGAGGTACACCTACAAATATAAGCGGACTGCACTCCTTATTTGAAAGCCTTGCAAATCTCAAAAGCTCTTCATAAGCCCTTTGTATCAATCTACTTTGGTTGAATAAATCATGACAAGTATATCCTGTTATACTCAATTCTGGATATACTACAATTCTAGTTTGTCTTTTTCCTGTTTTATTTTCCTCGCAAACCTCGTCTAAAAGTTTCAACATTTCATCCACATTAAATTTTGGATCGGCAATCTTTATTTCATTTGGAATAATTGTCGCCACTTCAACAATCCCGTGATTTAATAAATTATTCATCTTATATCTCCAATCTATAGAATTTATAATCTCATAAAATCCTATTTAGACAATTTTTTCATATTAATGAGATATTTTATTTTATCACAAATCTATAATTTTTATAAAAAAATCTTATTATAAGTCATTTACAGCTGCAATTGCTGATTTTTCTGCTCACTTATCTTTTGCTTTAACTCTTTTAAAAATCCTATCGCAAATGGTATTGATAAAATACAAGATGCCATATCTGCCAAGGCTTGAGTGCATTCTATACCTCTAAGTCCAAATGCTGCATTTCCAATAAATAATATCGGAATAAAAAACAACCCCTGTCTAGTTGAAGATAAAAATGTAGCTGTCCACGATTTACCTATCATTTGGAAGGTCATATTACAAACAGTACAAAATGGTATAAATGGCATTACTATGCATTGAGCCCTCAAACAAGCTGTCCCTATGCTTATTACCTCTAAATCATCGTTTATAAATAGTTTTACGATTTCAGGTGCAAAAGCAAATACTAATACAGCTCCTATAAGCATAATTGTCACCCCTACTTTAAATGTAAAAAAGCATGATCGTCTAACTCTATCGTATTTTTTAGCACCATAATTATACCCAACTACCGGCTGGAATCCTTGCCCAAATCCTATTACCACAGAAAAAATAAACATAAATACTTTATTAAATATAGAAAGAGCCGCAACAGCCGCATCTCCATATCCAACTGCACATAAATTCAACAATACTGTAGATAAGCTAGCCAACCCCTGTCTAGCAAATGAAGGCAGTCCTGTTTTAACTATAAGTATATAAGTTGAAATATTTTTTGACATAAATTTAATATTTAATTTAGATACGGTAACTCCCCTTATTACACTAGATAACAGTATACAAAAGCTTGTTGCCTGACTTATCAAAGTCGCAATAGCCGCACCTGATATCCCCATATCTAATGCAAATATAAAAATTGGATCCAAAAATATATTTAAAATACTCCCAAACGCAATTCCTATCATTGCAAACTTAGCTCTTCCCTCTGATCTCAAGATATTGTTTAAAACAAACGAAGCACACATAATAGGAGCCCCTACTAAAATATAAGTTGCATAGCTACTAGCGTAAGGCAAAATAGTTTTAGATGCTCCCAATATCCTCATCAAGTTATTTAAATTTAATAATCCAAATATTGTAAGCAACAAACCAAATAAAATCGCAGTAAAAAATCCTGAAGAAGCGATTTCATTTGCCCTCTCATTCTGTTTTGCCCCTAATAATCTTGAAATCAAACTCCCAGATCCCATACCAAGAGTAAATCCAATAGCCTGTATTACCGCCATCAACGAAAATACTATCCCGACTGCACCAGATGCACTAGTACCTAATTTTGCCACAAAAAAAGTATCTGCCATGTTGTATATAGCAGTTACTAGCATGCTTATAATAGTCGGTATAGCTAGCGATATTATAAGCTTTTGTACTGGAGTTTCAGTCATTTTAATAAATTGTGCTTGATCCTTTTGCATTATAATTCCTCCCTATAAAATCATTGTTTTAAAAAAATATATCAAACCACCAAAGTAGTTCTTCACTTAAATATTTATATTTAGACAAAAATAAATTATGTATTTCCGATTTAGATATGTTTAATAAATCATTAAAATTATCTTTTACCAAGATTTCAGTGCCCTTTGCCCCCACTCCAATTGCAACTTGACTCTTAGCATAATATCCTATTGAAATATACTTTGAAAAAGCAATCCCGCCTATTGAAAACAGCCCTACTGATATAGCTCCTAAAGTATATATACCTATAGCTATTATACTTACCGAAATAGCTCCTATACCACAAAATCCACTCGCTATAATAGCTAGAGACAACAAGCCTATCGCAAAAAATCCCAATGATAAAGCCCCAAGTGAGAACAATCCAACTGATACCAATCCTATAGATATAAGTCCCACACTTACATTTCCTATAGCTATTATTCCCTTTGCTTTACAGTTTTTCATGCCTAGGTTTATATGTATCAATGGTAAATTTCCTATATATTTTTGACTTTTGTATTCGTAGCTAGTTTTCTTACTTGCAATTTGATTTATCGTTTGATTCTTCTTTTTATCACCTTTTATAAGCT
>NZ_JBJDXL010000191.1:0-5070 GCF_051866655.1 Intestinibacter sp. | reverse complement strand
GAAATTATATTTATCTAAAATTTAAAAATGAATATAATTTCCTATGTGTTATAAATATATTTTCCAAAATTATAAATTTATAATTGGTATATTATTGGAAGGTAAAATTTTGAATCAAAATAGGGTATTGCAAAATAGATTTAAAACCTATTTCACAATACCCTTCAAAATCGACCTCTATACTTCCATTATTATAGGTAGTATCATTGGATTTCTTTTTGTTTTTGTGTACAAATATTCTTTAAGATTTTCTTTTATATTATTTTTTAAATAAGCCCATTCTTTTATATTTTTTTCTTCGCATTCAGTTAATACTTCCTTTATTACAGCCTTCGCACCGTCCATTAAGTCTTCTGATTCTCTTACATATACGAATCCTCTTGATATTATATCTGGTCCTGCTAAAACTTTTCCATCTTCTTTAGAAATAGTTACTACAACTATCATTAAGCCATCCTCTGATAGGTGTTTTCTATCTCTTAAAACTATGTTTCCTACATCTCCAACACCTAGACCGTCGACTAAAACATTTCCTATTGGAACTGTAGTAGTTACCTTAGCAGAATTTTTATCTAATTCTAACACTTGACCTGCTTGCATCACAAATATGTTTTCTTCTGGCATTCCTAATTCCTCAGCAAGCTCTGCATGTCTCTTTAACATTCTATACTCACCGTGTACTGGCATAAAGAATTTAGGTTTTGCCATTACGTTTATTAATTTTAACTCCTCTTGAGATGCATGCCCTGAAACGTGTATATCGGCTAAGTCATTGTATACTACGCTTGCACCTTTTTCAAATAGTAGGTTTATAACCTTTGAAATTAATTTTTCATTACCTGGTATTGGATGAGCTGATATTATAACTAAATCTCCAGCTTTAATTTCGACCTTTTTGTGTTCGCTACTTGCCATTCTAGCAAGGGCAGACATCGGTTCTCCCTGAGTCCCTGTAGTTATAATTACAAGCTCTCTATCGTCGTATTTAGATATATCGTTTAAATCAACTAACATATCGTCTTCTATGTCTAGGTATCCAAGCTCTCTTGCAACGCATATGACATTTACCATAGATCTTCCTGAAACAGCTACTTTTCTTTCGCATTTCTTCGCCATATCTATTATTTGTTGTAATCTGTGTATGTTTGAAGAGAACGTTGCAACTATAATTCTACTATCATTAGCCTTTCTAAATAAATCGTCTAGACCAGCCCCTACTGTTTTTTCTGACATTGTATATCCTGGTCTCTCAACATTAGTACTATCTGCTAATAATAAAAGGACTCCTTCTTGCCCTAGCTCGCATATTCTGTGTAAATCCATTACACCGCCGTCTATTGGAGTTAAATCTATCTTAAAGTCTCCTGTATGATAGATAATACCTTGATCTGTATGAACAGCAATAGAACATGCACCTGGGATACTGTGATTGTTTTTAATAAACTCTACACTCATATTTGTAAGTTTTATTATCTGTCTAGGAGTAACTACATTTAATTTAGCTGTACTCAATTTATGCTCCTTTAATTTAACTTCTATCAAGCCTATACTAAGCATAGTTCCGTATACAGGTACATCAATCTTTTTAAGGATGTATGGAAGAGCTCCTATATGATCCTCATGACCATGTGTTATAAAAATACCTTTAACCTTATCCTTGTTCTTAATTAAATAAGTAATATCTGGTATGACAATATCTACCCCTAGCATCTCGTCTTCTGGAAAGCTAAGACCTGCATCGATTACAACTATCTCGTCTTTGTACTCGATTAAAGTCATGTTCTTACCTATTTCGTTAAGACCACCTAAAGCCATCACCTTTATCTTGTTGGTGTTTTTCTTAAACAATTGCATCCTCTCCTCTGTCTATTCAATTTTAAATTTGCAAAAAAAAATAATATTAAATCACGTACACTTTTACCAGCTGATTTTATTGTACCATAATTTCTAATATATTTTAAGACATAATCGTAATACATTTATCTTATTATTATGACAAATTTTATATCAGTCTATTTATTACTCAATATTAAAAGCTCAAATTAATCTTAAAACGAAGCTTTTTGTTTTAAACTAAAATATAAGTCCCATCTTAGGACTTATATTTTTTGGCAATCTTCACATATTCCGTAAAACTTAATATCATGGTCTGATACATTAAATTTATATTCTTTTTGAATTAATGTTTCTATTCCGTCTAATAAATCTTCTTTCGTCTCTATAATCTTACCACATTTTTCACATATTAAATGGTGATGATTATGCTTTTCCTCTTTATTAAGGCGAAGTTCGTATCTAATACATCCATCATCTAAATTTAATTTAGAAAGTAACCCCACATCATTTAAAAGTTGTATTGTTCTATATACTGTAGCTAAGCCTATCTCAGGGCAAGAAACTCTTACCATATCGTATATTTCTTCACTACTTAAATGTTTATCATCATTTTCTAATAAAATCTCTAATATAGCTCTTCTTTGCGGAGTTATTTTAAAGCCAGTCTCTTTAAGCTTACTTTTTATGTTTTCTATCGACTCTTTCATAAACTCACCTATTTTCAACTGATAATCTATTGTAATCATTTTAAATCATTTTTCTTATTTTGTCAATATACCGTTTTCTTACAGAGCATACAAATGACTTTTTAGATGCTTTTTTTGTTTAATAAATTTCTTAATTGATAATTTTTCCATTTTAAAAAGCTCATATATAAAAAGCCACTTTCAAAATTCCAAGTGACTTTTTACATTAATTTACTCTATTTCAAAAATTAAACATTGTAACAATCGTTGACTTTTCAATATCTTAAAGATTTATTTCATGACCGTGGTCGTGTCCGCAGCCTCCGTTACCATGGTGATGTTGGCAAGCATTAGCCATAGAGAATTCAGCTAATTTTCCTTCTTTTAATAATTTTAAGTTAACTTCTATAGTATCATTTACACCCTTGTAAACTTTTGTTCCCATATCGTTTAATTTCATTATAGCACCTGCACCTATACCACCTGCTATAACTGCATCTACTTTAACTCCTGATAAAGCTTTTAATGGTTGACATTTTCCATGTTCATGTCCTAAATCTCCATTGTTCATTGATTCAACTGTTCCATTTTCTAAATCACATACAACAAATTCTGGAGCTGATCCAAAATGTCCATATGGTAAACTATCCATTCCCTTATTTTCTACAACTGGTATACAAACTTTCATCTTTAAATCCCCCTATTTTTACAACATTTTTTATGTAGCTTACAATTTGCACAGCTATTTAATCTTATTTGTTCTAGATTTTCTTTTTTTATAAACGTGTCATCGTCTATTTTGTTTATCATTTTTAAAAATAATCTAGCTTCATTAAAAGATTCTTCATTGATTACATATATAACTGAATAGCCTTCTTTTATTCCTGTAACAATATTGGCTTCTTTCAAAACCTTTATATGCTGTGATACAGCAGAGTCTGAAATCCCCAAATGTTTAGAAATACCTTTTTGGCAAATTGTCCTCTTTGATATAATTAATAATATTTTTAGTCTAGTTTCGTCGCTTAAAGCTTTAAAAACTTTTACTAATTCTTCCATAACTACCTCCTTATTTAGTTAAGTAATTACTTAATTAAATAATAATACTCTAAACCAAAAAAGTCAACTCTTTTTTAAATTATTTCTTTTTACACAAAAAAAAGAGGTAAAAACCCCTTTTTTTAATCGATTTAAAATTAATTAAAACTCGTCGTCATTTAATCCTTGTTCATCCATTAAAGTATTGTAAACATCTACAACTATTTGGTATTCTTCTTCATCTTCTAGAGCAACTAAAATATCTCCTTGTTCATCTGAATCGATTCTAAATATTAAAGCTTCATCACAAGTTTCATCATCTAAAGGTAGTAATATTGCGTATTCCTTCCCTTCAGCTTCTAAAGATAAAACTATCTCAAATTCAGCCTCTTGACCATCTTCGTCTATTAAAGTTATTATATTTTCTTCCATGCTTTTCTCCTTTTTTGCAAATAAATATTTTTATTATTCTATTTTATTATCATGATATATAATTATATATCATAAACAGAAATTTTTACACATTTAATTTAAAATTTTGACTTACTATCTAAATATCCCTGTAATATAAGCACTGCTGCCAGCATATCTATCACTTTTTTTCTTTTTTTTCTGCTTACATCTCCTTCAAGTAGAGATCTCTCAGCTGCAACTGTAGTCAATCTTTCATCCCAAAATTCTATTTCTAGTCCAGTTTCTTCTTTTATTAAATCGCAAAATTTTATGACCTTTTCGCCTTGTGGACCTAGAGTTCCATTCATATTTTTAGGAAGTCCTGATACAATCTTGTTGACTTGTTTTTCTTTGATTATATTTTTTAATTCTTCTATATCCTTTTTCTTAGATTCTCTTCTTATAGTCTTTATACCCTGTGCTGTAATTCCCATTATATCGCTCACAGCAACTCCTATAGTCTTATCACCTATATCTAGACCCATTATTCTTCCATCTAACATATTTTACTCCTTCGTAACTTAATTATTCATGTATTTTATTTTGCCTTATACTTTTAAAAAAATTAGCCAGGGAATCCTGACTAATTTTTATTATGAAATTTCATCTTCTTCATCAAAAATTATCATATTAATACTTATTATTATAATAGGAATCAATATATAGATAGCTGCTGTCGAAGCTGCCACTATACCTGAATCATTTACCAATAATGTAACTATACATCCTACAAAAGAAGCCATAAAACCTTTAAATATTACAGGATATTTGTCGTGGATTCTCTTGAAATATCCAGATGGCTTAAATATAAGCACTCCAACTATAATTACACTTACAATAAGTATATTTACCCATACACTAGATCTCGCTAATTTTAAGTTCATTTGTATTTTTCTTCCAAATGTATTAAATATAGCAGCTGGACCTTCTTGTATTATTTGGTTTGTAAATACTGATAAATGTGATTCACTTCCCATGATAAAATCTAATCCTGCAAATGCTATAACTAATAATACTGCAGCCACACCGATTAAAACAATTTTCTTAAAATCTAATT
>NZ_JBJDXL010000190.1:0-5081 GCF_051866655.1 Intestinibacter sp. | reverse complement strand
TTTCCACCAGTAACTTTATTTATTCCTTGAAACCGTACTGTTTTTAGCAAAAATTTAGTTAAAAAAATGACAATATAAAAGGAGTGATAAATAATGTTTACATTAAATGGAAAATATACAGATGCAGTTGTCTACACAGATATATGTGAGCAACAAGCTATATCTCAAATAATAGGACTTTGCAATCACCCTGTTTTCGATGGGGCGAAAATTCGTATAATGCCAGATGTCCATGCTGGTGTAGGCTGCACTATAGGAACTACTATTAAATTAAAAGAAAAAAAACTTATTCCAAACATAGTTGGAGTTGATATCGGATGTGGTGTACTTACTACAATATTTAAAACATCTAATTCAATTGATTTTAAGAAATTAGATGATTTTATAAAAAGTAACATACCTAATGGACACGGTGTTCACAAAAGAAAACATCCTAATTTAGATAAAGATGTACAAAAACAAATAAAAGAAATTGTAGATGACTTGAATCTAAAAGAATTAGATTACTTTATAAATTCTTGTGGTAGCTTAGGTGGCGGAAACCACTACATTGAAATAGGAAAAATAGACGATGATACTTATGCTCTATCAGTACATACTGGTTCTCGTAATTTAGGCAAAAAAGTATCTAAGCACTTTAGCTTAAGAGCATCCTTTAATATGGCTGGCGGAGTTAAATTAAAAAAAGCCGAACAAGAACTAATTTCAAGTCTAAAAAAACAAAACAGAGAAAAAGATATAAACAAGGAAATAATAAATCTTAGAAATAATTTTTCAGACAGAATAATAGGTATTCCAAAGGATTTAGCTTATATTGAAGGTAAAGACTACGAAGACTACATAGAAAATATGATAAAATGCCAAAACATGGCTTTTGAAAATCGCAGACTTATATCTCAAGATATTTTAGACTTTTTAAAAATAGAAGTTATAGAGCAATTCGATACTATTCATAATTATATAGAAAACACAGATGATTGTATCATAATAAGAAAAGGCTCTATATCTGCTAAAAAAGGCGAAAAATTAGCTATTCCACTTAATATGAAGGAGGGCGTTATAATAGCTCTTGGAAAAGGCAACGACGATTGGAATCAATCAGCGCCTCATGGTGCTGGACGTCTACTATCTAGAAGTGAAGCTAAAGAGCTTCTTTCAATGGACGACTTCAAAGATGATATGGACGGTATAAATACTTGGTCTGTATGCGAGGAAACATTAGACGAATCACCTCAAGCCTATAAACCTGCTGATTTGATTATTGAACAAGTTAAAGAAACTGTAGATATTTTATATATCGCAAAACCTGTTTATAACTTTAAATCTTGTATGATCAGAAAATAATATATTACACAAATATGATACTAAAAGGCGAATTTTCATATTCGTCTTTTTTATTGACTTTTCATATACATATTCATTTTCAGCCTATTGTAAATATATTTAACAACTTTGTGATGCAATATAACCCTCTATCACAAAGTTGTTAAATATAAATTAATTGATTCATTTTATTTTCCAAATAATTTAACTGCTTCTTTCATTTTACCGATGATATCTACACCAAATGGGCAATTGTCCATACACAAACCACATTCTACACATTCAGATGCATGATGAGCCAGTAATTCATAATGATTTTTTACTGTTTCTGCTAATTCGTCTTGAATAGATGCTAAATCAAGATATTTATTTACATAGGCTACATCTATTTTCACTGAACAAGGTGCGCAATGACCACAGTACATACATTGACCTGTAAATGAACTTTTTGGAGCATCGGCTAAAATTTTTGCGTAGTCTTTTTCTTCATCAGTTGCCTTTTCATAGTAGACAGAAGATAAAATTTCGTCTACATTTGAAGCTCCGATTGCTACAGTTGCAACTGCTGGTCTTGTTAAGCAATAATGAAGGCATTTGACAGGTGTTAGTGCTTTTTTAAATGGAGATTGTTTTTCATTTAATAATACCCCTGCTCCAAAGGCCTTCATTACAGTTAAGGCTACACCTTCGTTTTCACATATACGATATAATTTTTCTCTTTTCGGCTCAATTCCTTGGTAAATTCTATCCTTATATGTATCCTCTTCAAATAAAATATCTACATCCTCACTAGCTGGCAGCATATCGTACGCTGCATTTATGCTAAATAATATTACATCTATTATTCCTGTTTTTACGGCTCTTAGCGCTATATCTGGATTGTGAGTTGATATTCCTAGATGCTTTATAATTCCCTTTAATTGTAATTCTTTTGCGTATTCTATAATTTCTCCGCCAAATACACTATCGAAATCTTTATCATCATCTATATAGTGAATCATGCCTACATCTACGTAATCTAGTTGCATTCTATCTAAAAAATCTTTATAAGCTTCTTTTACTTCATCTATATTTCTAGTACGCTTGTATTGATTATCTTCCCAAGTTGTACATAAATGTCCTTCTATTACAAAGCTTTCTCTAGGATATTTTTTTAATGCATTTCCTACATAGCTTCTTACCTCTGGATTTGAATTGTATATGTCTATATAATTTATTCCTTCTTTGATTGCTACATCTATCATTTTAGTTACTTCTTCTTGAGTTTTTTTCTCAAATCCTTCTCCACCAAGACCTATTTCACTTACCTTTATATTTGTTCTTCCTAATGTTCTATATTTCATAATCGATTCCCCCTCTAATACAACTTTACTCTATGAAGTTAACTTTAAGTCAAGAGGTTTATTTTAAATCTTTTATATTTTTATCTATAAAATCGAATACTTAAGGTTGCAATTTTTACCATTTATTTTATAATACATAATGTAATAACATATATAGAAAGGACTTTTAATTATGCCAGCTTGGAGTTTTCATATTAAATTAGCTACAGATGTTTCAAATATTTTAAAATTAAATGAAGAAGAAGAAAATCTTTTTATATTAGCAAATGTAATTCCAGATATAAAATCAGGTTATTTAATACCTATGAAGGATACAGTTGAATCTAGATTTTCTCATTATTATATTTACGAAAATGAATTATGTCTGCCTGACCTTGAAAAATACAAAAAAGTATATTGGAACAAGGATGATATCGTATCAACAGGGATTTACTGTCATTTACTATTAGACTACTATCTAAATGGCATGCTTAAAAACGACTATTTTATTTTCGATAACAAAAATATAATAACAGGGATGAAGACAGTAAACGGCGTATTTAACGGGACTAAAGAGGACTGTATTAGATTTAAGCACAAAAACTTCAATATAATTGCAAAATCATTGGGAGTAAAAAGCAAATTTACCTTCCCTAAAGAAGATATAACAATTAAAACAGATGCCGGAAATTACACGATTACACCTAAGGATATCGAAGCTACAGAAAAGTGGATTTTCGATAATTACAAGGATCAAATAAATGAATTCCCTAAAAATGAACTGCTTACAGAAGAAGAACTAGACGCTTTCTTCAAGGATTCATCTGACTTTGTATTAAAACATATACGCTAAAAAAAAGAGATACTTAAAATAGATTTTAAAATCTATCTTTCGTATCTCTTTTTTATCTGAAGCTAAGCTGCTTTATTATGTTCTACGTGTTTTTCTTTATTTGCTTTTACAAAGAATACTACTGCAAACAATATTGCTACTACAATACCTATTGTGTTACCTACTTGTGCTGGTAATCTAAATCCTTCTGGAGCCTGCATTATATAACTGAATGTTACAGCTGTCATATATATTGCTGGAGCTACTGTTACCATGTAGTTCTTATTGTTTTTAAGTAGGAACATACTTCCTGTCCACAACATTATCATGGCTAATGTTTGGTTAGCCCATGAGAAATATCTCCAAATTATATTGAAATCTATAAATGTAAGAGCTACACCTACTGCAAATAGTGGTATTGCTATCATAAATCTAGAGCTCAATTTATCTTGTTTTATATTAAATGAATCAGCTATTGTAAGTCTTGCACTTCTGAATGCTGTATCACCAGATGTTATCGGACAAGCTACAACACCTAATACTGCAAGTACTGCACCTACTGGTCCAAGTAGAGTTATTGACATTTCATTTACACCTACTGCTGGAGTTGATCCGTAAATTGCTTGTAATTGAGGTTCACCGTGGAAGAATGCCATTGCAGCTGCTGCCCATATTAAAGCGATTATACCTTCTGCAACCATTGATCCGTAGAATACTGGTCTTATTTCTCTTTCGTGTTCTACACATCTAGCCATAAGTGGTGATTGTGTCGCATGAAATCCTGATATAGCACCACATGCTATTGTTATAAATAAGTATGGGAATAATGGTTTTCCATCTGGATGGAAGTTTTGTAAAGTTATTTCTGGTATTTGATAGCCTTTAACAATTAATCCACCTGCTATACCAATTGCCATTAATATAAGTGCTGCACCAAATAATGGATATATCTTACCTATGATCTTATCTACAGGAAGTACAGTTGCCAATATGTAATATACAAATATTACTGCAACCCAGATTTGTGTATTTACATTAGTTAAAGTATTTAAAAGTCCAGCAGGTCCTGTTACAAATACTACACCTACAAGTACTAGTAAAACTACACTAAATACTACCATTACTTTTCTAGCACCTTCACCTAGATATATACCAACAAGCTCTGATGCTGATACACCTTTGTTTTTAAGTGATAAGTAACCAGATAAGAAATCATGTACACCACCTGCAAATATTGTACCAAATACAATCCATAAAAATGCTGCTGGTCCAAATAATGCACCTTGTATTGCACCAAATATTGGTCCTAAACCTGCTATGTTCAAGAATTGAATTAAGAATATCTTCTTCCAATTCATAGGAACATAATCTACACCATCTTCCATTGATAGTGCTGGAGTTTGTAAAGAGTCATCTATTCCAAATACTCTCTCAACAAACTTACCATAAACAAAATAACCTAGAATTAAAACTATTATTGCTGTGAAAAAGCTAATCATAACAAATCCCTCCCAAATATATTTTTTTACTAAATGTAAAGTTTAAATATAATGTATAATTATTTCCTTTTGTACTTATATAATAATACTTATATATATAGATAG
>NZ_JBJDXL010000189.1:0-5092 GCF_051866655.1 Intestinibacter sp. | reverse complement strand
ATTCTCTTGATCTGAATTTACTCCTATTGTAGACCCACTAACTCTTCCAGCATAATATGAAGCTAACCAAGGTATTCCAGGAACTGGAACATCTTTATTAGATCTCAATTTATAACCAGTAGCCTAACACATTACATATACTATACCTTTTTTAGTCTCATCACCAACTGTTATAGTTCTACCTTCTGTGGTAAAAGTAGGACTCCAAGGATTAACCTAAACGTTCTTTGTATTTACAGAACTATCTTCTATATCAGGATCTGTAGTATTTTCAATTAAAGGATAAGTTCTAGAGTATGTGTGTTTATGACCAGACAATACTAAGTCTACTCCATATTTTTCAAACAGTCTAGACCATGTAAACATCTTCTCAGGATCTCCAGTACTCTATTGATTTAATCCAGTATCTCTCATACCACTCTAACCCACACTAGACCAAGAAGCTAAGAACTTACTATCTCCAGTCCAGCCTGGTCTCTTTACCATAATATTAAACGGAGCATCGTGAGTATATACTATTAACCATTTAGGTTGTACTTCTCTAGCTTTTACTTGCTGCATGTGATATTCAAACCAAGCTTTCTATTCTTCTATATAATTATTTGAATTTATACATACAAAGTGAGCACAACCGTAATCAAATGAATATACTGACTTCATAAACTACTCTTTACCGTCTATAGTTATCTTCTGTTTAGAAGCCTCAGTTTCATCTGTAGAATACTAATACGTATAGAAATATTCAAAAGTAGTAGGATCTACTTTCTATCCAACTGTTCCGTCACTCTTCTTTCCAGGGCATAGATCGTTATTGCCTACAGTATTCATCTGTGCTATATTAGGAAGGTAACTACTAGCTTGATTATAATAATCTAACCACTCAGACGGTCTCATACCATTTTGAGTCATATCGCCAGTATTTATTAAGAAATGTATAAAGTCATTATCTCTAGGATCTTGAGGTAATACTCCCTAATTGTCTGATGTAGGATCTAAAGCCTTTATAGCCGCTAAATTCCACGGTTCATATTCTTCAAATATCCAACCTTGCTAATCAGATACTTGACAGAACTAGAAACTACCGTTACTATCTAAACTAGATTCAGATACTACAAAAGTATATGTATCAGATTCATAAGTAGTATTTTTTCTTACAATCTTCCATTCATATATACCCATAGTAAGGCCAGCTAGTATTACTTTGTGTACATAGAATATAGAACCATCTTCTCCTACTATTGTCTATCTGCCGTAATTAGGAGTTTGATCTGCTAACACTTCAGTCCACGCATCATCGTTGTATTCTCTATAGTATAGATACTCGTCGTGGTTGTCTAGACTTATCCAGTTAAAAGTTCTAACATCAGGGGTTTCTCCTATAGAGAAAGTAGGCATATTAGGTTTATTTCTATTAAACTTTGTCTTATTGTAATATAGACTCTTTACACCATCTGCTACACAATAAGGTTTATACACTTTAGTACTATCTACCATCTACGTATTGGTAATAGGACTATTTGTTACATTATAGTCAAATGGCAAGAAGTCTTTGCTATTTACATTAGAATCTCCTAAATTTGTACTATATAATTTATCTGCTAATCTTTTTCTATATACTCCTCTAGTATTACTTAGATATCTAGGAGCTTCTGAACCTAAAGTAAACTCTCCTCCATTTATAGCTTTAGATGTAGTTTTATCTCTAAAACCGATTAGATCTATATAACCCATTACATCAGAACGAACACTAGAAGTATTCTAGTCATAAGGAGATTCATAAGTTGCTACAGATCCTCCGACACACAAATATGCTTTAAAGCCTTCAGAGGTAATTACAATTTCATTATCATTTGCATAAGCATCTAAGTCATATTTGTCTATATTTACTGCAGCAGTACTAGGATCTGCTACAGGATTAAGTCTAATTAAATAACAACAGCCGGTAGGTATAGTACCACTTAAAGGTATAACTTTAGTCCAACTAGTAGTACCTAACTACAATGAACATCCTTTTAGATTAATATCTGATGGATAACCGTTATATAACTCTATAAAGCTATGACTGCAGCAACCTCGAGTAGTAGCATTAGCTTCAGAAGGACCAGCATAAGCCATACTTATCATTAGCCCTTTTAAATTTTCACCGGATGTTGGTACTTGACTAGGAGTATCGTCGTCTATTAAAGCTTTATTTGTTATTACTAATTGCCCATCTGCAGTTATAGTTATTCTATAAGTAGTTACATTATCTTCAGATAATAAATCAATGTACTAAGCGCTTATATTATCTGAAGACGTTCCTCCTCCATTTACTTGAATCTTTTTGCCATTATTACCTATATATAGCTTATTATCAGAAGTAGAATACACAAATTCTCCGTCTTGAATCTAGTATTCTCCTAATAGTGCTGTATTAGTAGCTCGTTTAATGCATATATGATGAACATTAGGCTAAAGTCTAGCAGACCATGAAGGAGAATCTACTAGTAACGCAGAAGATGATAAATCAGCCTTATAAAGTACTTCTTCCTAAGAATCTGTAATCTAGAACTAATCAAATTCTAAATTGTCTAAAGCCCCTATAACATATTCTTTATCCGCTGTTACACCTATAGTGCTAAATAAATATTCTCCAACTACTTCACTATCATTAAATAAAGTAGCTTTGTATACATTACTTGGTAGAGTACTGTTTAATTCATCTGTACTATGAAACATTAAAGTGTTACCGTCATAAGTAAACATCAACTATATATCATAGTCTGTCTCAGGGCTTACTCCCGCTATATTAGATAAATCTGAACCTTTATAATAAGTAGTATCTCCAGAGTCTAATTTAACATCAAACGCATACTCTATATCACTAATTCTATTACTTAATTTATTTAGTTCAGTACGTATCTTACTAAACAGTGTTTCATCTAGCATAGATGAAGAATCAGCATCATCTACCCATATAGTATTAATATCTTCTGGTTCTACACCTTCACTGAAGAATACTTCTGCTCCTCCTATAGAGCTTATGTCTTTATCAGTAATGTAGAATCTCTCATTATCTTCGTCGTAGTTTACATTCTTAACTACGTATGTTTTCTTTATATCTTTTACATAGATCACTAAACCTTCATGAGGGTTTCTGATACTATCTAATTCAGACAAGCTTTCTATTCTACTACGCTCATCCAACGGAGTATCTGGAACTGAAGGATATAATGATCCGCTAACTTTAATTGACGCCATATTAACTTATTTTAATTGTAGTTTCTCCATCTATTACAGAATTTTCACCATATATCTTATACTGAACTTTATCAATAGTAATAATATTACTACCATTAGACTCAAATCCTTTACCATTGATACCAGCCTTAGCAAATGGTACAAAAGAGCTGATACCGTCGAATTTAGTACCATTCTTACTAGAAGTAACAGGTATAAGTACAAATAAACAACTTCCTCCTTCGGGAGTGTTAACGTTTACTTGTTTAGATGTTAAATACTCTTTCTTAATAGTATTTTTACTTACTCCATTTAATACTTCTTGTTCTTTAAGTAACGAGAAATCATGAGTCTAATCTCTCATAGTTTTAAATTCAGAAACATCGCTCATAGCCAAATAGCCATAATACATATAATCTGTTTGAGAAGGAATATCTGGTGTAGAAGGATTGGTTGGAGTTTGATCTAGATTGCCAAATATTAAACTATATAGATCAGCAATTAATAAGCTCTCTAATACCTTCTTTTCACACTAGCAAGCGTTTCCTTTAATCCATTCGTTAAGAGTATCAAATAGCTTTGTAAGGTTACCTGATTGTATATAATAGTTTCTATCTACATTCTTGTATTCAAAGGATATATTATCCATATTATATACTCTACACGCATCAACGTAATACTTTACAGATAATTCTACATTACCATTTAAGTAACTCTACTAAAACAAATTAATACGTAGCATATACGTCAACATATTATAACGTTTACTCTTTTCAGAGCACGCTATACATGTACTATTATTACACGTACAGTTACAGCAATTATCAAATACCTATAAATACTTAGACTTAGCCTTAAATAAACTAAATTCATTTAAATACATAGATACTATTACCTCATTACCAGTAACAATAGTAATAGTAAAGAATGTAGTAATATTAGTTGGTAATACTATGTTTAAAGTACTTCCATTAGTCTAATATTCAGCTATAAAACTATGTTTACTAGCTATAGAACTATAAGCATTATTATAGTTATTAGCTTTATCTAAGTATACTCCGAGTATAGCATCTGTAGAACTTAGCTACAGCTATAAGTATTTTTCTGTTAGTTTTTTATTTGTTATACTCATATCTATACGAAAAAAGGGATAACGGGGAACCCCCCATTACCCCTTAGATTATTTTACTAGTTAAAATGCTTTATTAATCAGCAGAGCCGGTAATGAATGCCTTAATACCATTCTCTACAATAGAACCTACCAAAGTACCAGACTGAACAAATACTGTAGTTCTCAGAGGGGTATTCTTAATGTACTGGTTATCATTACTCAGATACAAGTTCTGATTTTCAACGATAACGTAGTCATAAGTAGCACCTTCTACAACCTGCAACTTGCTATTCACTTCAGGATAAGCAGCAGTAAACTTGAAGCCTTTATAACCCTGCATATGCTTCTCAAGATCACGTACCTGCTTCCAGTAGCCCTTGCCAGGATTACCCTGAGTCTTAGTAACTACAGCACCAGGAACCTTGTCGGGGAAGTTAGAGATCAGAGCAGAAGGAATAGTCTTATACAGAGTAGCTTCCATAGATACAGTAGTATACTCAGTGATAGAATCAACACCTTCATTATCGTCCTTAGGCATAGCGGTCAAAGTAAGCTTAGAACCACTAACTACAGCGTTTACACGACGATTGCTGTGCTTATTAATCTTCTTAGCGAAAGCAGCTACAAGATCAGCGGCACTTTCAGAAGCAGCAACTACTTCATAAGTATGAGTAAACTGACCCGGAGCTTCGATAATGTCTCTGTAAACAATACGAATTACATAACGATGACCAGCTACGATAGTAGCAGAAGCGAGGTTAA
>NZ_JBJDXL010000188.1:0-5109 GCF_051866655.1 Intestinibacter sp. | reverse complement strand
TTCATTTTCAGCAACAAGAGTTTCTGCTGCCGCTTTTTCCTCTTCAATTTCCTTAGGTCCAACGACCACCTTTCCATATTCAAGCCCTCTTGCTGTTTCCACAACAACATCAGTATTTTTTTCTATTTCAAAATCTACTGGATCAAAATAATATATTTTTCCAGCGTTTTTAAATCTAACACCAACTATTTTTATCATTTAATCACCTCATATATATTCAAAGTCATAACCTGTATGCTAATATTAAAATTACAATTGCTTCTAAGCTTATTTTTTGTCTCTTCTATTATATCAATAATCTTAGAAAGTTGAGAATAAGTAATTTTCTTACTCATATTTTTTATAAATACTAATTTATCTAAATTTATAATCATGCTATTATCGATATTTTCTTTTACCATTATTATGTCTCTAAAATAATTAATCATTAAATCTAAGACGTTTATTATTTGATCTTTATATTTTTCGATACTGCTTTGAACCTCTATAATATCTATTAAATCGCCATTTAAGAAGGTTTCAATATACTTTTGGATTTCCTCTCTCATAATATAAAAATCCTCTGATTCAGAAAGCTCTATTGCCGTTTGCATGCTTCCTCTTGAAAAGTTTGCAAGCAGCAATGCCCTCTTCTCATCTACACCAGTTTTAACTAAATAATCCGCTATCTCCTTGATTGGAATTGGCGTAAATTTTATAATCTCACATCTTGATTTTATCGTATCTAGCAATGATTCCTTATTATTAGTTACAAGGATTATTATAGCATACTTTGGTGGTTCTTCTAGCGTTTTAAGCAACGCATTTTGTGCCTCTACTGTCATTTTCTGTGCTTCATCAAATACGTATATTTTATATGATTTATATGGCTTTACTAATATATCCGTTTGCATTTTTCTTATTTGAGCTATTTTTATGCTATTTCCGTCTGGTTTTATCTCTATATAATCTGGGCTATTAAATAGATTTTCCATTTCCAATAAAATTCTCGATAATTCTCTAGCTAGTGTATTTTTGCCCACACCGCTCGGTCCCTCAAACATATATGCATGACTTATCATGTTGGATTTTAAGCTATTTGACAGGTATTTTTTCGCAAATTGTTGACCTTTTATATTTTTAAAATACATACTCTTCCTCCATTTTTAGAGAATCGATAAATCTATCTATTTAAAATTTTATCTTCTACTATACTATATATTTCCTCATGTATATCATCAATTGTTCTCATATTGTCGTCTTTTATACAATTTATTCTCTGCCAGTCGTATTTTTTTGCAATATAAAGTGAATTTTCATATGATTTTTTTAAGTAATCAAAATCACTTTCATGTATATCCTTTTCGCTTTCTCCTGTTATTTTATTGTTTCTGTCCTTCATAAGCTTTTGGCTCATCTCAACTGGAACATCTAAGAATATCACACAGTCTGGTTTAGGTATTTTATATAGATTAAATTCCAAATCATTTAGCCAATCTAAATATTTATCTCTTTCTTCTACCTTCATTTTTGATGCTTGATGAATCATATTTGAAGTAGTATATCTATCACATATTATTATTCCGCCGTCGTTGTAGAATTCTTCCCATTCTGTTTTAAATGATGCATATCTATCTACCGCAAAAAATGTTGAGCAAACATATGGATCAACATCTTCAGCGTGCTTTCCGAAATCACCTCTTAGATACATCTTTACCAATGCAGAAGACTCTGAATTGTAATTTGGAAATTCTATTTTTTTTATGTTGTAGTTGTTTTTTTCTAATCTATCGTATAGCTTTTTTGTCTGTGTAGCCTTACCGCTTCCATCAGAGCCCTCTATAATTATTAACTTTCCTTTCATTTATAATTCCTCCATCTATATACTATCTATTAAAATTTTCAATTCTTATTTTTACTAGTCTTATTATAATATAGTATAGACATTATTCAAATAAAGTTATCCAATCTTTTAAAGAAAAAAGAACCTTTTAAGGTCCTTAATTTATATACTTATTCAATATTTTATTCAAAAATATAGAGTTTAGATATGCCACCATACCATAAGAAATAGCTGTATTAAAAAATATTATCTGTCCCCAATAATTAGGAAACAAAAGCAAACTACCTATTGGAAGCAAACTTATAATCAACATCACTATTGTATACGGCAAATTTTGAACTGAAATCAAAATGGCATTTACTAGAGTATTTTTTATACTATTCTCAAATTTAGATATAAGTGGAAATACATAAATTATTACAAAACCAAGTACTATACTCACTAAAGTAAGTACGAATTTAAGAACAGTACCTATCATATTATTTGACAGTAAACTACATATATAGAAATCAACTGCTATAAATACTCCTACCAAAAATAATATAATCCAAACTATCGTACTCTGTTTAAAATTTTCTTTGAATTTCTTAAAAAACTCCCTAAATATATAAGGATCTCTATCATCAGCTATGCTCATAGCCACAGAATATGTAGCTGTCATCGATGCACCTATTGTGACAATAGGAATACAACAAATTATAAATAAAAAATTTAAAATAACTATATTAGCTATCCCTTCTAAAGCCTGAAAAAACTTATTTTCATAATCAAAAATTTTTCCCATAAAAACCTTCCACTTTCATAAAATATTAATAAAACTGCTATATATATAATTATAGCAGTTTTATTTTATTATTATTAGTTTGTTATTACTATACCTGTTTCTTTATCAAAAATATGAACCTTATCCATATCCATTACAAATTTAACTGTTTCACCTGGTTTAGCTAAAATATCTGCATCAACTCTAGCAGTCATTGGGAAACTTTCTAAATCAAAGTATAGATAAGTTTCTGCTCCAAGTGGTTCACAAACATTTATTTTTGCACTTATTTCACATCCAAGCTTATCACCTTTTATTGATTTAGGATCGTATATGTTTTCTGGTCTTATTCCCATACTAACAACTTTACCCACATATCCACCATCTATTAATGCTTTAGCTCTCTCATTTGATATTTCAAATTTATATTCTCCTAGTTTTAAAGTAACCTTATCCCCAGATTGACAAACTGTAACATCCATAAAATTCATTTGTGGAGATCCTATAAATCCAGCAACAAATAGATTTTGTGGATAATTATATAAATTTTGTGGAGTATCGACTTGTTGAATAACCCCATCCTTCATAACTACAACCTTAGTTCCAAGAGTCATAGCCTCTGTTTGGTCGTGAGTTACATATATCATTGTTGCTCCAAGTCTTTCATGTAGCTTAGCTATTTCTGTACGCATTTGAACTCTTAATTTAGCATCTAGATTTGATAACGGTTCGTCCATTAAAAATACCTTTGGTTCACGAACTATTGCTCTACCCATAGCCACACGTTGTCTTTGACCCCCTGATAAAGCTTTTGGCTTACGGTCTAATAATTTTTCAAGATCTAGTATTTTTGCTGCAGCTCTTACCTTTTTGTCTATTTCTTCCTTTGAAACTTTCTTTAGTTTTAATCCAAATGCCATATTATCATATACACTTAAATGTGGATAAAGTGCATAACTTTGGAATACCATAGCTATATCTCTATCTTTGGCTTCTACATTATTAACAACCTTGCCATCTATTTTTAAAGTTCCCTTACTTATGTCTTCAAGACCTGCTATCATTCTAAGTGTTGTAGATTTACCACAACCTGATGGTCCTACGAATATAACAAAATCTTTATCCTCTATTTCTAAATTAAAATCCTTTACTGCTTCAAATCCATTTGGATATATTTTATATATATTTTCTAATGATAGGCTTGCCATATTACAAATCCCCCTCAATTATCTAATTAATTATTATTTATTTAATTTAGCAATTGACTGTCTTATCATTAATTCACCTTGGAATAGTTTATGTTGATTAGCAGATTTATTTTCAATTAAATCAAATAATATATTAAGTGTTTCCACTGCCATATCTTCAACAGGCTGACGTATAGTTGTTATAGAAGGATTATAGTAATAAGTTATATCTAATCCATCAAATCCTATAACAGAATAATCCTCTGGGATTCTCTTTCCTGCTTCTAATATCGCCTTAATAGCACCAATAGCTATGCTATCAGAAATAGCATAAATGGCACTAAACTTTTCATTTGATTCAAGAAGCTCTTTCATAAGCTCATATCCATTTTTCATAGTAAATGCATTTTCATTTTTTAAAGTATATCTTATTAAATTCTCATTTATAGGAATATTTCTCTCCTTTAATGATTTTTTATACCCTTCAATTCTAAGTCCACTTATACTTTTATCCCATGGATGTGCTGCTAAAATTGCTATGTCCCTGTGTCCATAATCACACAAGCAATCAACTGCTTTTTTACTTTCATTTATATCATCTACTGATACAGATGAATATAAATCTCTATTTACATCTTCTATCATAGATATTGTACTTAACACAAATGGAACAGTTATCTGTTTCAAAAGTTCTTCATTATGTGAAAAACATCCTCCTAAAAATACAATACCTTTTGGTTTTCTTTCTTTTATTAATTGTAATGCAACTTGAACTTCATCTTGATTAGAATCTACTCTTTGTAATATAAAAGTATATTTTCTATTTTGTATTTCTTCTTCAAATACCTTTATCATATTTTGAAAAAATGGATTGTCTATACCTTTTATTAATACCGCAATAGTTTTTGTCTGCACTAATTTTAGGTTTCTAGCACTGTTATTTGGAACAAAATTATTTTCTTTTATGACTTCCATTATCATGCTCTTTGTTTCCTCGCTGATATCAGGATGATTATTAATCGCTCTTGAAACAGTACTAACACCGACACCACATTTTTTTGCTATATCTTTAATTGTGATTGGCTTCATATTTGATATTTCCTTTCATATTCAATTTTCTCTAATCAATCATATAAAGTATTCAATCTATATTCTTCCGTATAACTTTGTTAACCTTCTTAATTTTTTAATCAGTTCCTCAGAAAAACAACCCTCTGTCATTCTCCACTTCCAATTGTTACCTAATGTAGATGGTGTATTTATTCTAGCTGATTTTCCTAATCCCAATACATCTTGTACTGGTATAATACAAGTGTCAGCCACACTTCTCATAGCTA
>NZ_JBJDXL010000187.1:0-5131 GCF_051866655.1 Intestinibacter sp. | reverse complement strand
TGAATATTTTTACTTTTATATAAATTCTTGGTTATATTATGTCCCAACAAAATTTTTTTCATACATATGTCACAAAATCCTTAAACATATTTACAATGAATTTAGGTTGAATATATGTCCGACAAAAGCTATAGCATTTCATAGCTTCTTCTTATCTATTACACACAGATTATCCATAATTTCAAATTAACATAAAGTCCTTTAAAAAAAGTGAGCTCCGCTCTAGAACTCACTTTTTTTTAAACATAGGGTATAGTTATTATTCTTCTCCTATTATGATTATTTTGCACTTTCTTTGTCTTGAACGAGTACGGTCAAAGTCAACAAAGTAAATATATCCTGTTGTACCAACGCCTAATTTACCGTCAGCTACTTCAAAAGTTTCACTAGAACCTAGTATAGTTGATTTTAAGTGAGCGTCACAGTTAAATAATTGGGTTCTATCTCCTCCTGGAAGATAAACTTCAGCATCTGGCCAAGATTCAACTGCTTCGTAGTGTTTTTCACCTGGGTAAGTGTATTGACCATAATCAGTTTGGTCTGGGATTATTTTTTCAAGAACGTTATTTAAATCAACTTGTAAAAATTCATCTCCACTTTCTGTATAGTCATGAACGAATTCTTCAAAGAATACTGAGCAAGTTGTATGTGCAGTTAAAACTGTACATATACCTTCTTTTACACCACTTTTAGCTATTGCTTCTTTAACTTGTGGTGTTATATCAAAATAACTTGGAGTTTTTCCATGTGAAGTAAGTACTATTTGTTCTTTATATAATTTCATATTATTTACCTGCCTTTTCGTTTTGTAATTTTATAACTGCATCTGCCCATTCTTGGATTCTACCTGCTGGACTTGGAGCGTTTAATACACCGCTAGTTGCTCCTGTTCCATCAGCACCTAATTTTAATATATGATAAACATCATCTGCTGTAGATACACCTGAAGCTATCATAACTAATACATCTGGGTTTGCTTCGTGAAGTTTTTCTATAGTTTCTACCATGTAGCTGTCGTCTGCTACTGTACCTGTTCCGATTAATTCTGTTGGTTCAGCTAATAATATTTCTGGGTTTAATTTAGATATAGCAACTGCTTCTGCAACTGAATCTGCACATGCGATTACTATTAATCCTAATTCTTTAGCTCTGTTTATAGTTGCTGATAATTGGCTTATTGTTAAAGCATGTTCTGCATGGTTTAGGAAAACTGCTTCTGCTCCAGCTTCTTTTAAAGATTCCCCTAAAACATGTCCCATTCCACGACCTGGAGTTAAAGGATCCATATGTTGAGCTGTAACTATTATGTTTTCTGTGTTTTCTTTTATGTAACGAATATCAGCAAATGGGCAAGTAAAGTATATTTGGATTCCTGTTTCTTTTGCTACTTTATCTGCTGCTTTAGCTAATTCTAAACTTTTTTCTCCATATAAATATGATTTTGGATTTACTACTAAAAATGGTGTTTGAGCCTTTGCCATTTCTATACCCCCTTGATTTTTTATATTAATTTCTATCTATTTTATATATCTCTTTTTATAGTTTACTTACATTTATAATTCTTATTAGTCGTTGAATTTTTTAGTTTCAAATACTTCATAGTAATGTTCTAAGCAGTCCATCATTCCTTGTTTCATAGCTGCTTTTATTTCATGGTAGTTTTTGCAGTCTGATTCTTGAACTTTTTTGTGAGCTGCAACACATAAATCAGTGTAGATATTTACTTTGCTTATTCCGTTTGTTGCGCATTTATTTAAGTTTTCATCTCCTGAAGAAGAACCACCATGTAAAACTAATGGAGTATCTATTGTAGCTGCGATTTCTTTTAATCTATCGAAATCTATAACTGGAGTTGCTTGAGCTTTGTATGAACCATGAGCAGTTCCTATAGATATTGCTAATGAATCAACTCCTGTAGCTTCAACAAATGCTTTAGCTTCTGCTGCAGTTGTGTAGATGTTGTTGTTGCTGTCTTGGTTGTCGTATTCTTCACCTTCACCAACATGTCCTATTTCAGCTTCTACAACTACTCCTCTTAAATGAGCGTAGTCAACGATTTCTTTTGTTCTTTTTACGTTTTCTTCAAAGCTATATGAAGATGCATCTATCATAACTGATCTAAATCCGAAGTCTATAGCTTGGAATATTCTTTCTTTAGTTGTTCCGTGGTCTAAATGTAGAACTACTGGCACTTTAGCTTTTTCAGCATAATATTTTCCGATTTCTAGTCCATCTTCAAATGGAAGTAAAGTTTCATGTGCTTGAGCAAATTCTAATATTAGTGGAAGTCCTAATTTTTCTGCAACTTCTACGTGTGCTGCTGCTGAAAGAGCATCTATGTAGTTTGCTGCTGGTATTGCGAAATTATTTTTTTGTGCGATTTTGTAAAGTTCTTTTGAAGTAACGATCATTTTTTTAACCCCTTTCAAGTATATAAAATTTATATTATTGTCATTTGACAGTTTTTTTATTTTTATTGTCATTTGTTTATACTTATATAATAGCATATTTTGGATTTTTTGCAATAATATTTTGTCAGAACATTTGTAAAAGTGTTTAGAATTGAGTTTTTGCAATAAAAAAAGCCCCCTACTTTTTTAGTAAAAGGCTATTTTTATTATTCATTTAATAATTTGTTGTTTTTGTTTTCAAGCTTTAGTATGTGATTTTTACTATCTTGTGGTGATGAAAGCTGGTTGTTTTGCTTCATTTGATCTTGAAGAGTATCAATTAAAACTTGAGTTATATTATTTGTTTGCTCTAGTATAGTATCTTTACTTTTTAAGAAGCTATCCATTACCTGATCTTGTCTTTTTCTTACAGATTCAATCTGTAAGCTATAATGCTCTAATTGCTTTTGCATATCATCTTGTATTCGTTTAGCATATAATTTATATGCTGTTGAACCTTCCTCATATTGATTTAATAACTCCAATAATTTAGGCATTTTTTCTGATGAATATTTATAATCATCTTGATCAATTTGATTTTCTAATTCTTTATAAAATCCCTCTATTTCCTTCACTATTGATATAGAACCTTTTTCAATAATTTCTAATCTTTTAGCTGTAATTTCATTTAATTGTGTTTGTAAATTAGCTATACTCTGTGCCATAGAATTTAAACTTCTAGCATTTGCTTCTCTTATCGCTATTTCACAATTAGTATTGAACTCTAACAGTTCTATTTGAGAATTTTTTATTAATTCTACTCTATCTTTATCTAATTCAGCCAAACGTATTTGTGCATTGGCTTCAATCTCAGCTATTTTTACTTTGTCAGGTTCATAATTATAAGTAGTATTGGTATTTGAAGTACTTCTGCTTCCTCCTCCACGATTTCCTCCAAATAATCCCTTTACAAAGTCTATTCCCTTTCTTATTAAGCCCATATTTTTTCCTCCATACACTACCGGTCCTTTATCAAATAAAGCACCAAATACATTTTCCACCTGTCTACTTCTAAATCTACCTAAAGTACAAGTATTTGCAAAATGCTCACAGTTATTAAACACAAGATTATACCCCTTATCACCTAAACAAGCCCTGGCATATTGAACTATATGGTCGACTGGATACAAATCCTTTAGTTCCTCATCTGTATACTCTTTAACTTCTAATGTATCTCCTTTTAAGAAGTAATCCAGGTCAGAAGATATAACTTCTGGTTTAGACCAATCTAATATACTGTCATCCTCATTTCCAGTAAAATGAATAACTTCATCATCTGATACATATATTCCATGATGACAGTAAATCCCCCTATTTACTCTTATATGATCGCCCATAACCGGTCTCTTTTTCACCCAAACTTCAGGTTCTTCTTCCAAAATATTGAAGCTTGGGTTCATTATTATATCGCTTTTCATAAGTCTTCACCCATTTTCAATTTAATGAGATAACTGTTTTGATTTATCCTTCGCAAGACCTTTTCTCATTTTGAAAATCAAAGAGTTGAATTCCTTTTCGCGTCTTTCCTGTTCTTCACCATATGCCTTGGCATCAGATAGATATACTTCAAAATTTTTCTTCTTCAATTCCATAAATTGATTCAAAACTTGCTCTGGAATAGCATCTAATTTCTTCAATTCTATAAAATCGATTATCTCATCAACTGGTAAATCGATTAAATTGTTAGCCCAATTTATCAAGAATATTTTGTTTTCGTTCTTTTCTAAGCTAAATATGATATTTTGTAATTTCTTTTGGAATTCTGAGCTTATTTTGTACAATTCTAACTCTGTAGCAAATTTTTCTTGTAGCTCACCATTTCCAGTGAACGCATAATTTACATATATCGCACTTCTTTCATTTTTATAAAATTGATCTACCTTTTCTTTGTACTCTTGCAGTAATTCCACTACATCTTCGATAACAGCTACACCTTTCTTTTCAACATCGAAATTTCCGCTAAGTCCTTCCTTTATAAGAGGCATAAATTGTTTTTCTATCGTAAATCTAGTTTGACACCAATCCTCAAACCAGCTTGACCAAATTTCTTCCTCTATTTCTTCCTTTTCACAGCTGTTTTTTAAATCTTCCTTGTATGTAGTTTTTAGAACTTTGTAATCCATAGACCATTTATCCCATAGATTTATAGCTGAGACTGCAAAATCTTTGTTTTTTTCGAAGTAATCCATTTTAATCAAAGCATTTTTTACTATATTCGCAGTATTTTCTGCTATAAATGAAAAACTCGCTCTCTTTTCTTCTTCCAATTCTGCTAGCTTTGTTATTCCGTCATTGCTTTCATTTATTTCATCTATTCTATCTTCTATGTTTTGAGCTTGTTTTTTATATGATAAAAGCTTTCTAGTAACTTCATTCATACCTAGCTCGAAATTCTTTTTGAAGAATTTTTGTCTGTCTCTTAATAAAGTATTTTCTTCTTCGCTTAAATTTGGATTATCTTCATATTTTTTTGATAGCTTAAGTCCTATTTTATTAAATTCAGTTATTATATCTTTCTTTTGTTCTTGGAAGTAATCTAACTTTTGAATTAAATCATCTACCCATGATATCACTGCTTTGTAGTATTTTATTATTGAGTTATTTATCGCTTCTATATCGTAATCTTTTAAAATTTCAGTGTAATCAAATTCTGATGATAGTAGTTTAACTTCTTTAGATTT
>NZ_JBJDXL010000186.1:1764-5135 GCF_051866655.1 Intestinibacter sp. | reverse complement strand
TAGAGCTACAAAATTTTAACTTTTTAATAGATTTTAAGAAAGGTGCAAAAGCGTTATCAATATTGGAGTAGAGATGGAATAGTTTGGACTGACTGGTTTAACTGGGATGGTCCAAAATTTCCATCCCCTTTTAAGAAACTAAAAGTAGAATATAGAGAATGAAGAATTGTGAATTATTTAATGTTGGAGATCAAGTGAAGATTGTTAGAACACACTCTAATGATTTAGACCAAGTAGGAACTATTACTTTGGTAAGACCTAGCTATTGTAAGATTCAACTCCCTAGTGGAGAGATTAAGAATCATACATATGGTCAATTTGTAAAGATTTAATATCTTTCTAGCCTTATTAGCTCAGTTGGTAGAGCATCTCATTTGTAATGAGAATGTCGTGAGTTCGAATCTTACATAAGGCTCTAACCTCCTTTCCTAGATAAATTAATTATTAACTAAAAAATTTAGCAATTATGAAATTTATTAAGAAAGCATTAAAATGGTATGTAGATCAGTATGCTAGATTATTCAGTACAGGATATATTCCAGTACATCTTTAATTAACTAGCACTGAAAAAGAACATTCTCAAACGGAGAATGTTCTGCTGCTGAGGTGTAACTTAAACTTATAAAATTATGAAAATACAACTGAATATTCCGTTATTAGGATTAACAACATTATTTGTAATCCTTAAATTAGCAAATATAATAGAATGGTCATGGTGGTGGGTATTAGCTCCACTATGGATTCCTTTCTCTATTTGGTTCTTAGCAGTACTATTAATGGTACTCTTACTAGGAGTAGATACATATAATAAAATTATTAATAGAAGATAATACGGTGTCTATAGTGTTATTGGAAGCACAACAGGTTGTGGTTCTGTTAGAATTGGTTCGAATCCAATTAGACACACTATTCTAAATCTTACAATTATGAAGAAAGTATTATTTACAAAGAATCCATCTATTAAAGTATTGGATTTTGGTGAGTTATTAGCTTTAGTTCAAGCAACTAATAAGTGTTTCTACGAGCTTGTAGAAGATAACGATCCTAGAGCTAAGCTAAGAGCAGGAACTGTAATAGAGAAAGAGTATGATACTATTTATATTCTGGGAGTAGTTCCAGAATTGACAATAGTTAATGCTATAATGCTAGAATTATAAACTAGTTACCTCTATAGCTCAACTGAATAGAAGTACTTAAATATTAACTAATAAATGAGTATAATCGAATGTGAAGCCTTCTCAATAGACACAGATACAAAGAATTGTCTTAGTGAAGGTAAAGAAGTTTCATTAACTAAAAATGAATATTCTCTACTATTACTGTTAGCGAATAATGCTAATAAAGTATTAAGTAGAGAAGAGATTTCTAAAGAGCTACCTATTAAGTCAGAAGGTAGAGCTATAGATACAACAGTTTCGAGATTACGAAAAAAGCTAGGACAAGAATCCATATCTACTAAAGTTGGATTCGGGTATAGTGTAGTGGCGAAAAAGGGTTAACAGTAGCAAATTCATAACCAGTAACCCTGAGATAATATCAAAAGCAACGGCTCGACGTAGATGCGCTGTAGTTATGAATAAAGGATGCCGAAATAGGCATCCTTTTTTTAATTTTATTAAATCATTATGAAAAGAAAAAAGTACAGAGTGAAGTTCTACACGTTAAAAGGAACATTCTTTAGGATATGTACTAGAAGTTACATATCTACAATTAAGTTTGCATTACCGATTGCATTAAAGCAATTTGGAGTATTTACAATTAAAGAGCATAAAAACCATGCTAAATGAAGACTTACTTGACCCTAAAGATAAAGAAATTGTTACTCTGAAACTAAAAATAGCCAATTTAAAAAAGGCTATTGATAAGTTCAAGAAGTACGACAAAGAACGTAAGGAATATTACAGAAATGCTTTAGTAGAACTTGGAGAACTTAAAGAGTTTATAGAAGCTGACAATATTGCTTATCCACTTCTAAAGAAACTCAAGAACTATAAGAAAATGATAAAGGAAATGTCCACAAACATTTATTATGGTAAAGCTATAGAAGCAGGAGTTACTTTGGATGAGGTAGATAGCCGAAAAGCTCAAATAGCAATTCTCGGAAAGCAAATTAGTGATCTCAAAAAAGAGAATGAAAAGTATTTCTTAGAAATTGTTCAACTAAAGAAAGCATTAAATGATCAAGTTAACAAATAAAACAGCTCAAGACTTTCTTAACGAAGAATGGAGTGATAAATTGTCAGAGTATATAGAAATGAACGATGCTAAGTATGTTATAAAAGATGGATATATCTTCCTAAAAGAAGAGATAACTCCTCCCTATAGATATACTTATACACTATCTGAATTACTATATAAACTGGCAGAGTATTATACTGGTAATAACAATTCATTCTTTCTTAGCTTTATAAAAGATGCTCCTTATTATTGCTTCTATTATAAGGGAGATAAGAAAGATTCTATTGGACAATTTCATGAGTATCCTATAGAATCAGCAGCTCACTTATTAATAGAATGTGTGAAGAATAATATTGCATATGCTAAAGATATAAGTAGTAAATGAACTATAAACTATTTACTGATGGTGCCTATTCCTCCTCTAGAGATAAGGGAGGGATAGGCATTTTATTTGTTAGAGATAACAAGATAGTTCTTACTTATTCTAAAGGATTCTATCATACTACTAATAATAAGATGGAGTTAATAGCTATTATTGCTGGATTAAAGTGTATAGCTAAGCCAATAGATTCTTTAGTAATAGTATCTGATTCTATGTATTGCATAGGTATCATAACTCAAAACTGGAAACGAAGAAAGAATATTGAGCTTTGGAAGAGATTTGATAAGGAACTAGAGAGAGTTAAAAAGTTATGCCCAGATATATCATTTGTACATACTAGAGGGCATCAAACTGATAATTCAGATTATACTAAGTATAATAATATGTGTGATAAATTAGCAGCAACAGCATCATTATGATTTCAAATATTAAATATACTCTTAAAAGAGAATGGGATATAATTAAATCGTGGTTTTCCTATTACAAAGTATTAAGAAACTGTTATGATTTTGATTATGATAGCATACTAAAAATAGAGAAACACCAGATGCAAAGAGTGCGAGATAGTATAGCTAAATATAGAAATCATCTAAACTACGAAAGAGATTTACAAAATATAGATAGAGCACTTAGACTATTAGATGCTTCAGAAGAAGATATTCTAGAAAGAAATCCTCTAACTGGAGAGTATAAAACTGCCAAGAAGGTAAATACTAGAAATGCTAGTAGATTTACAGATCTTACTCCAATAAATGATGTTTTTAGACTGGTTTCTTTGTATCAATGCAAAGCATGGTACTTATATAATAAA